>JBOGGR010000262.1:0-14520 GCA_050744025.1 Acidimicrobiales bacterium | reverse complement strand
CCCGTCCATCGCATAGGCCCCGGAGTCCTCCAGAGCCCCGATCAGGCCGATCAGCTCCCCCTCGGCGCACAGCATCAGGCCGTGGACCTGGTCGATGACCTCGCCCAGCTCTCCGGGGGGACATCCCTGGTAGCAGGCGGACCCGTCAGGCCCGGTCCGGCGCCCCCTCCCCGGTTCCACCCCATCTCCTTCCATGCCCCCCAGCATAGAACGTCTGTTCGCAGACCCGGCCGTTCCAGGCGAGAAATCTCGAGAAATCTTCGACCGCTCGAGTGGCTCGATCTCGAGGGCTGTCCTCTCCCGCCAGCCTGGGCTACTGGTCCTGGGCGGGCCCAGGCGGGCCGAGACCACGCCCTCCCGTCAGGTCGACCCCAGGGCTACGGCTCCGAGCTGTCACCTGCCCCGGCCTTGCGGTGCGACGAGCAGAACGTGCCATGCTGGTGGCGTGGAGACGGTGCTCGACCGGGCCCTGGACCTGGAGGACCTCGATGCCACGCCGGACGACGGCAACCGATACGAGGTGCTGGATGGCGCCATCGTCATGACCCCGCCCCCGGGCACCGATCACCAGGCAGCGGTCGGCGAGCTGTTCGTGATCCTGCGTGCGGCCGCCCGGCCACGAGGGCTCCGCGTCCTCATGGCTCCCGTGGCCTGGCGCATCGGTCCCGGCCAGGTACCGGAGCCGGACCTGGTGGTCGCCTCGCCCGAGGTCGTGGGCAAGCGAGCCGTGGAGGGACCTCCGGTGCTGGTGGTGGAGGTGCTGTCCCCCCACGGACATGGACGGGACCTCCACGAGAAGCGCCGCATCTACGCCGAGGGCGGCGCCTCGTGGTACTGGATCGTCGACCCGGCCGAGCCCAGCCTCTGCGTGCTGCGCCTCGCTGGCGACGGGTACGAGGAGGAGGCCCGGGTCACGGGCTCGCAGACCTACGAGACCGACCAGCCCTTCCCCGTCCGGGTGGAGCCTGGCGAGTTGATCAGCTGAGCCTGGGGCCCTGCCCGGCGTGGCAGCAGGCCGCCGGCTGCGCTGCCCGGCGTGCCCCGACTGCCGGCTGCGCTGCCCGGCGTGCCCCGGGCTGCTCCGGCGTGATCGGCAGCAGGCTGGCGGCTGCGCTACCCACCGCTGCGCTACCCACCGCCGGCCTACCCCACGGGCGCCGCGCTCCCCCGGCCTCTCCGCAACGGGACGTGCACGTACAGGTCCCGGCGATCGGGAGCCGCCACCGGGTGCTCGGGGGGCGGCGGGAGCAGGTAGCTGACGTCCCGCAGGTGGTCGGCGTACTGGCGGTCGGCGTTGTAGACCTGGGAGAACTTCCAGATCATCTTGACGAAGTTGGTCTGGCCCCGGGCGAGCTGGCGGGCCACGACGCCGGTGGTCTGGACCAGGGCCGCCACGCCGAGGTGCTTCTTCGCGAGGACGGCCTGGGTCTTCACCAGCTCCTCGTAGAAGCGGTGCAGCGGCAGGCGGGTCGGCAGCACGGCATGCTGGACGTCGAACAGGCGGTAGTCCAGCGTCGTGAGGCGGCGGGACTCGGTGAACCAGGTCTCGGTGCCGGGATAGGGCGTCTGCACCGTGATGTTGACGATCTCGGGGACGCTCATGGCCCACTCCCGGACGAAGCGGAACCTGGCCTCGTCCCAGTCGGGGTCGGCGATGATGTTGATGGCCACGGTGAGGCCGATGTCCCTCGCCACCTCCAGGGCCTTCAGGTTGACGTCGGTGGTGCTGCGCTTGCGGAACGCCTTGAGCCCCTCCTCGTCCAGTGCCTCCAGGCCGAGGAACATGTAGTTGAGGCCGAGGCGCTTCCACCGCCGGAAGACGTCCGGGTGGCGGACCAGCACGTCGCAGCGGGTCTCCAGGTAGTACTCCTTGCGGATCCTCCGGCGCTCCAGCAGCGCAGCGATGGCGTCGCCGTCCTCGGGACGGATGAAGGCGACATCGTCCACGATGAACACGCCAGGCTCCGCGATCCGGGCCATGTCCTCGGCCGCCGCCTCGGGGGACAGCTTGCGGTAGCTGCGGCCGTAGAAGGTCCACGCCGAGCAGAACGAGCAGTCCCACGGGCAGCCTCGCGTGAACTCGACGGAGGCGGCCGGGTCGAGGACGCCGATGAAGTACTTGCGGCGGCGCCCCCCGATGTCCCGGGCCGGGAGGTGGTCGTCGAGGCTTCCCATCATCACCGGCGGCGGTCCCGAGCCCTCCATGGTGACGGCACCCGGGACCTCGCCGAAGGCCCGGTCGGGGGCGGCGTCGAGGAGGGCGGACGCCGCCGTCTCGCCCTCGCCCGTGAGGACCACGTCGATGGCCCCCTCGGCGTGGTCGAGCACCTGCTCGGCCACGAACGAGACGCTGTGGCCGCCGGCGAAGACGAGGCAGCGGGGCAGCGCAGCCTTCACGTCCTTCGCCAGGTCGACGACCTCGGGGACGTTGGCGAGGTAGTTGAGGCTGAAGCCGACCGCCTCGGGCCGCCAGTCAGCCAGCTGGCGGCGCAGCTCGCCCTGGCCGTACACCTGGAGGTCGACCATCCTCACGTCGTGGCCCCGGTCCCGCAGGGCCGAGGCCACCCGCTCGACCCCGAGGGGCTCCAGGCGCAGGAAGATCTCGGAGTACATCAGGGCGCTGGGATGGACGAGCAGGACCCTCATACCGCCGAAAGTACCCCTTTCCCGAACGCCCGGCACAGCGGGTGCGGCGAGAGTCGGCCCGCCGCCGCCCCCTACAGGTGGAAGGCCAGGTACTTCGTCGAGAGGAACTCCCCGATGCCCTCGGCCCCGCCCTCCCGGCCCAGGCCGGAGTGCTTGACCCCGCCGAAGGGAGCGGCCGGGTTGGACACCATGCCCTGGTTGAGGCCGACCATGCCGGACTGGAGCCGCTCGGTCACCCGGATGGCGCGGTCGAAGTCGCGGGTGTACACGTACGCGACGAGGCCGTACTCGGTGTCGTTCGCGGCGGCCAGGGCCTCGTCCTCGGTCCGGAACGTGACCACCGGCGCCACCGGGCCGAAGATCTCCTCCCGCAGCAGGCGGGCCCCCGGCTGCACCTCGGCGAGCACCGTCGGGAGGTAGAAGTAGCCGGGGCCGTCGCCGGGCCGCCCCCCGGTGAGGGCCCGGGCGCCGGTGCCGACGGCGTCCTCGACGAGGGCCGCCACCTTGGCCCTGGTGTCCTGGTCGACCAGCGGCCCGACCTGGACCCCCTCCTCGGTGCCCCGGCCTACGCGCATGGCCCCCATGCGCTCGGCCAGCTTGGCCGCGAACTCGGCCGCCACGGGCTCGGCCACGTGGAAGCGGTTGGCCGACGTGCAGGCCTCGCCGCCGTTGCGCATCTTGGCCACCATGGCGCCGTCCACAGCCGCGTCGACGTCGGCGTCCTCGAACACCACGAACGGGGCGTTGCCGCCGAGCTCCATCGACACCCGCAGGAGCTGCTCCGAGGCCTGGGCCATGAGGGCGTGGCCGACCTCGGTCGAGCCCGTGAACGACAGCTTGCGCAGCCGGGGGTCGGAGATGACCGGGGCCGCCACGTCCCGGGCCGAGGTGGTGGTGACCACGTTCAGGACCCCGTCGGGCAGCCCGGCCTCGCCGAGGATCGCGGCCACGGCCAGGGCCGACAGCGGGGTGAGGGCGGCGGGCTTGAACACCATCGTGCAGCCCGCGGCTATCGCCGGGCCGATCTTGCGCGTGGCCATGGCGAGCGGGAAGTTCCACGGCGTGATCAGGAGGCAGGGGCCCACCGGCTGGCGCATGACGAGCATCCGGCCCTTGCCGTCGGGCGTCGAGGCGTAACGGCCGCTTATCCGGCAGGCCTCCTCGGAGAACCAGCGGAAGAACTCGGCCGCGTACGCCACCTCCGACCGGGACTCGGGGAGCGGCTTGCCCATCTCCATGGTCATGACCAGGGCCAGCTCCTCCTGCCTGGCCATGATCGCCTCGAAGGCCCGCCGCAGGATCTCACCCCGCTCCCGGGGCGGGTGGGCGGCCCAGCCGTCCTGGGCGGCGGCCGCGGCGTCAAGGGCCGCGCGGGCGTCGTCGGGCCCGGCGTCGGCCACCTCGGCCAGGACCTGGTTGGTGGCCGGGTCCTCCACGGGGAACGTGGCCCCCGACCGGGCCGGGCGCCACTGGCCCCCGATCAGCAGCTCCTTGCGCACGGCGCCGACGGCTGCCGCCTCGCCGGGCGGGAGGGCGGCGGCGCCGGTGGCGGCGGTGGCGGCGGTGGTGGACGCGGGGACGGTGCTGGTCACGGCGGCCTCCTTTCGGGTCGCGTGGGGCTCGGGAGCCGATCCTACTCCTGGCCCGCGGCGGGCAGGCTGGGCTGGAACGGCCTGGCCAGGTCGACCACGATGACCACTGCCAGGACGGTGAGCGGCAGGGCCAGGGCCTCCAGCCGCCACTGGAAGTCGAGCACGGCGCCCACGATCGCGCCCACCAGGTAGGTCACCCAGATCCCCGAGAGCAGCCCGGCCCGCCGCATGGCTGCGCCGGTCTCGGCCGTGCGCTTCCGCCGGCGCGTGAGGGCCACCACCACGAGGTCCTCGGCCAGGTTCGTGAGGATGCCGGTCACGAAGTTGGTCCTCACCGTGCGCCCGCTGACCCGGCGCAGCGTGGCGCTCTGCAGGCCCATGGCCCCGGCCAGGAGGGCTGCCAGGAGGTAGAAGATCCCCCCGGTCCGGGTGTCGGCCTGCTGGCCCGTCAGGTGGCCGCTCCCGAGCGTGATGACGAGCAGCAGGGCCACCGCCTCCACCGCCAGCACCGCCGAGGCGGTGGCCCGGATCCCGCGCCGGTAGCCTGCCTCTATCAGCGCCGCGCCCACCCCCACGCCCACCACGTAGACGATGATCGGCGTCACCCGGTGGAGGGCGTCCAGCCAGTGGCCCTGGCCGATGTCGACCCCGAGCCCGACGCTGTTGCCCGACATGTGGGCCGTGAACAGGTGGTACAGGGTGATGTAGCCCACGCCGTCGACGAAGCCGGCCACCCAGCCGAGGGCGAGGGCCAGCCACGCCTTCTCCTCGTTCCTGGCCCCGGCCTCCGCCTGGCCCTCCTCGTCGGCCGCCGGGCCCGCCACGCCCCGACGTTACCGGGGCGAGCCTCGGGGGGGGAACGAGGCGGGAGTGGGCACCTGGCTCTGGAGGAACAGCCGCTGTTCTGCAAGAGCCCCATGGCCACCCACGCGAGGTGGGTTCGACGCGGCCCCCGCCGGGTAGGGTCTCAGCTTCGCCCGCAGAACCAGCCCCCGAAGGGAGCCAAACGTGGGTCTGATCATCGCCCTTTTCATCGTCGCCCTGATCTTCGTCGGCCTCGGCTTCGCCATCCACCTGCTCTGGATCGTGGCCGTGGTGCTGTTCCTCCTGTGGATCATCAGCTTCTTCATGAGGGGGACCGACCGTCGCATGGCCTGGGGGCGCCGTCGGCGCCGCTGAGCCCCGGCCCGCCCCAGCCGGTCAGACGGCCGGGGCTGTCACCCGGCCCGGGGCCCCCGCCAGGCCCTCCGAGGCCGCCTCCCGCCCCACGAACGGCAGGAGCGCGAAGTAAGTCAGCACCGGGGCCAGCTCGGGCAGGTCACGGATGCGGCCCTCCACGACGTAGCCGTAGATGCGGGTGTATATCCCGCCTATCACGGCCGGCAGGATCGTGTCGGTGAGGTCGGGCACGGGCCCGTCCCACCCGGCGCCGTCGAAGAAGGCCCGGCACCTGGAGAGGACGCCGGTCAGGCGCCGGATGGCCCGGGGGCCGGCGGCGTTGACCTCGACCACGCTCATGCGGGCGAAGGCCGGCGAATCGGCCAGGGTGTCGAGCAGGACCGTCAGCCCCTGGTGCAGGCGGGCCGCCCACGGGGCCGGCCCCGCGCAGGTCTGTTGCAGCGAGGCCATGATCAGCTCGACCCCGAGGTCGTACGCCGAGAGGAAGCAGTCCTCCTTGCCCTCGAAGTGCACGTAGAAGGTCTTGCTCGAGACGCCGGCCTGCTTGCACACCCCGGCGACCGTCGTCCACTGGTAGCCGCGCTCGGCGACGACCTGCACGAAGGCGTCGATGATCCGCTCCCGCTGGGTGGCCGCCACCACTGCCGGCGGGAGGTGGTGGTGGCCCGAGCGCAGCGCCCGGTCGGGGTGCTTGGCCGGCCGGGTGCCGGGAAGGGTCACCCCGGAACGGTAGCAAGCACGGCGGCGCCAGGCTGGCCGGGACGGCCCCGCGTCATCCGGTGCCGGCCGGCGCCCCGCCCGGGGCCGAGCGGGCCAGGTAGTGGTACTCCTCGTTGGGGATCTGGCCGGTCGCCATCGCGAGGCGGTTCGTGAAGTTGTACATGGCGGCCAGCTCCGCCACGTCCCAGACCTCCTCCTCCGAGAGGCCCAGCGCCATGAGGCGGGCGATGTCCTCGCGGTCGCACTCGGTCGGGGCCCGGGTCACCTTCACCGCGTAGTCGAGGAGGGCGCGGCCCCGCTCGTCCAGGCCGGCCCGCCGGTAGTCGAGCGTGATCCGGTCGGCGAGGACCGGGTCGCCCAGCGCCTCCCGCAGGGCGGCCCCGTGGGCCACCAGGCAGTAGAGGCACCCGTTGGCCATGGACACCGCCACCGCCACCATCTCGCGCTCGGCGGCGGAGAGCCCGGGCGTCGGCTCGTGGAGCTGGCGGAAGTGGCCGAACCAGGCCCGCAGGCGGTCGGGGCGCCAGGCGTATGCCTGGAACACGTTGGGCACGAAGCCGAGACGCTCCCGCGCCTTCTCGAAGAGCCGGCCGAGGTCCTCGGGCAGCTCCTCCTCGCCCGGCACCGGGAACCAGCTGATCTCGACGGGCTCGCCCACCTGGCGGATCGTACCGCCGGGCGCCGTCCCGCCCGCCATCATGGTGGGGCGTCACGGCAATGGATAGGGAAAGGCCGGGAGATGGAAAGTAATACGTGGTGTTGATCGGGGAGCAGGGCCCGGCCGGCGGGGGGACGGCGGCGCCTGCCCGAGCGGGCGTCGACGGGGGGCCGGCGGGGCCCGCCCGAGAGGACGTCGACGAGGCGCCCGGCCGCCTCGACGCCTACCAGCAGCGCCACCCCTGGCTCGGCTTCCCCGTAGCCGTCACGTACAAGTTCTTCGAGGACCAGGGCAACTTCCTGGCCGCGCTGATCACCTACTACGGGTTCATCTCGATGTTCTTCCTGCTGCTGCTGCTCGTCACGGTCCTCGGGTTCCTGGCCCAGGGCGACCCGGGGCTGCGGTCCCGGCTGCTCCACTCGGCGCTCATCCACTTCCCGATCGTCGGGAGCCAGATCCAGCTCCACGTGCACTCCCTCCGCGGAGGCATCGTCCGGCTGGTCATCGGGGTGGTCGTCTGCATCCATGGGGGCCTCGAGGTCGTCCAGGCCGGCTGGAACGCCTTCAACCGGGTCTGGGCCGTGCCCCGCCAGGACCGGCTGAACCCCATCCAGACCCGGGCCCGCAGCGCGGTCGTCCTGGTCGTCCTCGGCCTCGGGGTGCTGCTCACCACCGGGCTCTCGGGCTTCACCACCAACGCCGTCGCCTACCTCGGCCCGTGGGGACGGGTGGCCGGGACCCTCCTGTCGGGCGCCCTCAACATCGCCATCTTCGTCTTCGCCTTCCGGTGGCTCACGTCGGTCGCCCTGTCCGTCCGGGACGTGGCTCCGGGCGCCGTCCTTGCCGGCATCTGCTGGCAGGTCCTGCAGAGCCTCGGGACGTACTACGTGGCCCGCCAGCTCCAGGGCGTCAGCGCCATCGGCGGCCTGTTCGGGGTCGTCCTCGGCCTCCTGGCGTGGATCTACCTGGAGGCCGTCGTCACCGTGGTCTGCGCCGAGATCAACGCGGTCGGCGCCCGCCGGCTCTGGCCCCGGGGCCTGCGCAGCCTGTTCACCGACACGAGGCGCCTGACCGACGCGGACCTCCGGATCTACGAGTCCTACGCCCAGATCGAGCGGTACAAGACGTTCGAGCGGATCACCGTGGCGTTCGGGCGTCGGCGGCGGCCGCCGTCCCCGGGGGGCCCCGGCGACGGCGACGGCGCGGGGGCGCCCTGAGCCGCGCGCTCACCCCGCCGGCGTCAGCGGGGGCTCTTCCTGGCCGCCTTCGTCGCCTTGGCGGCCTTGGGGGCCTTCGTGGTCTTGGCGGGCTTGGCGGCCTTGGACGCCTTGGTCGCCTTCGCCGCCTTTGCCGCCTTGGCCGGGCCGGGGGTCGCCGCCCGGCCGGCCCTGGCCACCTGGGCCCGGCCCGTGGCCCTGCTGACGACGGTGATCGAGCCCACCGCCGGCACGACGGTCGTCTCCTCCCCCGTCGACCACCTGATCCGCAGCATCGCCCCGTTGACGCCGGTCACCAGCCCCTCGCGGGCCACCTGCCCCACCTTGGACGAAACCACCTGCACCCGATCGCCGATGTCGGCCACCGTCACCTCCCTTGGCTGTGGAGCCCAAGTTTCCCCACTTCTCCCGCACAGTTCAAGCCCGAACCTCTCCCCGGCGAGGTACCCTTGGCCATAAGGCAGTGAGGAGGCGCCATGAGCAGAGGGATCCGTGTCGTGATCGGGGCCGTCGCTCTCGGGCTGGGAGCCGCTGCCTGCGGGGGCAGCCCCTCCACCTCCTCGTCCACCACCGCCCCCTCCACCACCGCACCGCCGACGACGACCGCACCCCCGGCGAGCTCGTCCTCCACCACGGGCGCCGCGCCGTCGGGGTCGACCCCGGCCTCCACCCCCGCCTCGGGCTCGGCCGGCCTCGCAGTCGAGTCGTCCTCGTCCTACGGCAAGATCCTGGCCAACGCCAAGGGCTTCACCCTCTACATGCTGTCGACCGAGAGCGCCACCAAGGTCACGTGCACCGGCCAGTGCGCCACCATCTGGCCGCCCCTCACCGTGACGGCCGTGCCCGCCTTCGGCAAGGGCGTGAGCCAGTCCCTGGTCGGCCAGGTGACCCGGTCAGACGGCAGCCACCAGCTCACCTACGGCGGCCACCCTCTCTACACGTTCAGCTTCGACAAGGCCCCCCACCAGACGAACGGCGAGGGGATCCACTCGTTCGGGGGGACCTGGAGCGTCCTGTCGGCCTCGACCGGCAAGCCGGTCGCCAAGGGCGGGGCCTCGTCGTCGTCCTCGACCTCGACGACCACCTACGGAGCCGGGTACTGACCGGAAACCACGAGCCACGACGCCAGGAGGTAGCCAGCTGATGCAGCCGCGGATGGACTACAAGAAGGCCAACCCTGCCGCTGTCGAGGCGATGGCCGGCCTGCAGGCCCACCTCGGGTCGAGCGGCCTCGACCCTGCCCTCGTCACGCTGGTCGAGATCCGGGCGTCGCAGATCAACCGGTGCGGCTACTGACTGGACATGCACACCAAGGACGCCCGTGCGGCGTCCGAGTCCGAGGAGCGCATCTACCTCCTCGACGCGTGGCGGGAGGCCCCCTTCTACACCGACGCGGAGCGGGCCGCCCTCGAGCTCACCGAGGCCCTGACCCTCGTCTCCCTCGACGGAGTCCCCGACGACCTCTACGAGCGGGTCCGCCAGCAGTTCGACGATGGCCAGTACGTGTCGCTGGTCATGGCGATCAACACGATCAACTGCTGGAACCGCCTCAACATCGCGGCCGGGAACGTCGCCGGGCGCTACCGCCCTCGTACCGGCCGAGCCGGGTAGCGCCCGGCTGGGAGAGCATGGCCGGAGGACCTCCTCGCCTGGCGGAGCCGCCCAACCTCCTGCCCGCCGACGGCGAGGCTCGCCTGTACGACGGCTTCCTCTCCCCGGCCCGGGCCGACCGGCTCCTCTCGGCCCTCGGCCAGGACCTCCGATGGCGCCAGGAGGACGCCCGGCTGTTCGGCCGCGGCATCCCCCTCCCTCGCCTGACCGCCTGGTACGGGGACGTGGGCTACCAGTACTCGGGGGTCACCCACCCTCCAGCGCCGTGGCCACCGTCCCTGGACGAGCTCCGCCGGCTGGTGGCGGAGGTCGTCCCGCTCCCCAACTCTGCCCTCGCCAACCTCTACCGGAGCGGCCGGGACAGCGTCTCCTGGCATGCCGACGACGAGCCGGAGCTCGGGAGGCAGCCGGTCATCGCATCGGTCAGCCTCGGAGCCCCTCGCCGCTTCGTCCTGCGCCACGGCCCGACCCGGGACCGGGTGGAGCTGGACCTCCCGCACGGCAGCCTGCTGGTCATGGCCGGCGACTGCCAGCACCGGTGGCAGCATGCCGTCCCCAAGACCTCCCGTCCGGTCGGACCGAGGATCAACGTGACCTTCCGCCAGATGGTGGGCTACGGGGCGAGCAGCTCGACCGACGGGAAGTAGGTCCTGAATCGGGCGACGTCGCGTGTCAACAGCCGGTACCTGCGGACCGCAGCATGAGCGCCGATGTAGAAGTCCGGGAGCGGGGACCGCCGCTGGCCGCCTCGCCTGCGGTAGGCGAGAAAGGCCTTGCCCGCCACGAAGCCCGCCTCGTACGGGAGCGACTCACGCTCGAGCTCACCCGCGGGAACCGCATCATCGAGATCCTCGATCCTTTCGAAGCCGATCGAGACCTCGGCGTACACGATGGGGTTGATCACCAGGCGACCGGCGTCCCGAGCCTGGGCGAGGGCGCCCCCGGACCATTCGGCCCAGCTGGGGTCCTCGGTCAGGACGTCGAGCATGACGCCGGAGTCCACCAATGTCGTCGGTCGATCGACCGCAACAGCCGCCCGCAGGTGGGGCTCATTCGCCACGGAGCAGCTCCAGCAGCTGGTCCGTGCTCCTGGTCGTGGTCGCTCGGCCACGCATCCTGTGCACGAGTCGCTCCCCGCGCGTCTGGCTCGCCTCCACCCGCACGATGCGCAACTGGTTGCCCTCCTCGACCACGTCCACCTCGTCGCCCTCGTGCAGGCCGTGCCTCTCTCGCAGGGGAGCGGGGATCGTCACCTGGCCTTTGCTGTTCACCCGCATGGGGCCTCCTGACACGTCATACCACTACCACGTAATACTCTACCGTGGCTGGCACGGACATCGGCCTGCCCGGGGAGCCACCGCGGATCAGGCCGGTCGGACCGAGCAGGCGGTCGAGAAGCGGAGCAGCGTCTGCTGCGGCGGCGAGCGCTCCGAGCAGGCCCGGTGCGGGGGTCGCAGCCTCATCGGTCCCGAAGGCCGAGGACGGTCATCAGGCTCTCGTCGATCCCCCAGATCTCCTCTATGCTCGCGCGACCCATGTGGTCGCCGAGACGGTTGACGTCGACCGCGCCCAGCCGCTCCACGAGAACCCTCGTGGTGGCGCCCTCGACCACCAGCTCGGGCCGGAAGGACGCCGCCCGCGCGCTCCGAGACGTCGGAGCGACCAGGACGACAGACCGCGAAAGGAGGGCATCCGCCTGGACCACCACACCGAAGCGCCGGCCCTGCAGCTCGTGGCCAGCCCGGCGCGGCGGTCGCAGCTCGTGGATGTCACCCCTTCGCACGGAGGCTCTCCATCAGGGAAGCGACCTCCTGCATCTCCCGGCGATCCGCGTCGTCGGCCTCGAGGGCCGCTGCCTCGGCACGCAGTGCTTCGTGGCGCCGGAGGGCTGCGTCAGCATCGAGGATGGCCTTGCGGATCGCCTCCGACCGGCTCAGGCCCAGCGCTTCGAGCCTCCGCAGCGCGCGTTGGACGTCTCGTCCAACCGGACCGAGACGGCTTGCGACATGCGCCCAGTGTATCACGAGCTGTATTACAACCGGGGTGGAGCGTCCGGAGTTGGTTCCGTTCTCCGGCCCGATATAGTCCTACTTATGGTCACTCCAAGCACCGAGCAGGTTTCCCTGGCGGACGCCAAGGCACGCTTGTCCGAGGTCGTCGAAGGGATCGAGACCGAGCACCGTCGGGTGGTGATCACCAAGCATGGGCGACCGAGCGTGGTCGTGCTCGCCCTCGAGGACCTCGAGGCACTCGAGGACACGCTCGACGTGCTGTCGGATCCGGACGCGATGGCCGACCTCCGGGAGGCTGCAGCCGCTCGCCAGGTGGGCCGGACGATCGAGCTCACCAAGGAGGAGGCGCGGGCCCGCTGGTCCCGTGGATGACTACGGGCTCCGGTGGTCGCCGCCCGCGGTTCGCCAGCTCGACCGTCTTGCAGCTTCCTCGCCACGTGTCGTGGGCGCCGTCGTCGGGTTCTGCTTCGGGCGTCTGACCGCCAACCCTCACCGAGTCGGGCATCCGCTCGGACGGGAGCTCGAAGGCTGGTACGCCGCACGAGTCGGGGCGTACCGCGTCATCTACTGGATCCACGAGGACGAGCGCCTCGTCTACGTCGACCGGGTCGACCATCGGAGCGACGTCTACCGCCGGAGGTGAACGTGTAAACCGTAGGCACTCGCACTCGAGCTCTGCCGAGCGTCCACTCGACCGGCTGCCGTCGGCGAGTTGCTGATCGGCAACACTTCCGGCTATAATCGGGTATGTCCAAAGTCATGGTGTCACTTCCCGGCGAGCTGGTCCAAAGGATCGACGAGGAGGCGCGCCGGCGTTCCACGAGCCGGAGCGCGTTGCTCGCTGCCGCCGCTCGACGGGAGCTCGATCGACCCGATCCCGGTGCCGTGGCCGAGGCCGTCAGCCGCTCCGAGCGACGGTTCCGGGAGGCTGGGACGTTCGAGGCCGCCGATCTCTTCCGTCGGGACCGAGACGAGCGCCGGTGACGACGCTCCTCGTCGACACCTCCGTCCTTCTCAAGTGGTTCCACAGCGAAGGTGAGTCCGAGCTGGCCGGAGCGCGCGCCATTCGCGACGCCACCCAGCGAGGCGAGGTCCAGGCTCGCGTGATCGACCTCGCGCTCTACGAGATGGGCAACGTCCTGCTCCGCGGGCTCGGTTGGGACGGGTCCGACGTGGCCGACCAGCTCGACGACCTCGTCATCGTCTGTGGCGCCCCGTTGGCCATGGCAGCAGGATGGTTCCGGCGGGCGGCCGCCATCGGCGCGACCCACGGGCTCACGTTCTACGATGCCGCCTGGGCAGCCGCAGCCGAGGCGCTCGGTGTGTCGCTCGTCAGCGCCGACGCCCAGCTCCTCGCCGCGGGTCTTGCCGAGTCACCCGGGGCCGCGGCGGACCGCCTCCGGCTGCCGCTCGGATCCTGAGCCGCCCGGCCCACGCCGGCCCGGCCCCATGGGGGAGTCGCCGTGGGCGCAGGCCGGGTCGGAAGGCGGGGGGTCGAGGACGGTCTGGTAGGCGACGCCGGTCTCGGTGGCCTTCCCCATCGCGTCGTAGGCCTCGAGGACGAGGCGCCTGGTCCGGTGCTCCCCCCATGCGGCCTCGTCGTGCCGGGCGACGATGGGGAAGGTGCCCATGATGTGGTCGACGTCGTCCCGCTCCATGCCGTAGAGGTGGAAGAAGCACGCGTCCAGCTCGGCCCGCATGAAGGCGCGGCGCTCGTCGTCCCAGCGGAAAGGGAGCCCGTCCCACCCGAGGTCGCGGGCGAAGCTCTCCAGGTCCCAGGCCGTGTACGTGAGCTCCAGCACCCGGTCGGCCAACCAGTCGTCGAGGCGCTGCCCGGGGTCCCAGGGCGTGGGCTGGTCGTAGGTCTCCGGCGGCAGCACCGGGAGCTGCTCGGCGATGAAGAAGTTGAGGTGGGTGCCGCCCACCTTGAACCGGGCCAGGAAGTCGAGGGCGAGCGACGCCAGCGAGGCGCCGAGCAGCGCGACCCGGCCGGGCGGCGCACCGGACAGGGCGAGGGGGAGGTTGTTGCCCACCGCCGCCCGCGGGACGACAGCCGGCACGACCGTGCGCTCGTTGGTGGCGCTGGTGATGTCGCAGAAGCCCAGGAGCCACGAGCCCGGCCACGTGTCGAGCCGAGCTGACACCTCCTGCGCGGCGACCCAACTGTGCGGTTGCACCACTCGCCGAGGATCCGAGTGCTCGCCCGTGGAGAGGTATCTCGGCTGCCTCTGTCGGACAGCAGCCGTGGCGCTGATCACCACGTCCGCTGCTCGATGGTCGAAGAAGCCGACCATCTTGGCCTCGTAGAGGGCCAGCATCGCCTCGCCGCCCCGCACGAACGTGTTGCCCTCCAGCGCCCAACCCTGCGCCTCCAGCTCCTCCCGGGTGCGGAACAGGTGGGAGTCGTTGGTCATGTGGAACATGGTCGACAGCCGAACCCCCCACGGGTTGCGCTCGGGGGGGCCCTTGGACAGGAGCACCGGGACCCGGCAGTAGACCGCCTTGGTCAGCTCGGCGTCCCGCCGGGAGCGGAACACCGGGCAGGTCCGGGTGTTCGGGTTGAGCAGGGCCAGGTCCTGCGCCGACAGCGTGAAGCGGCGCCCGGGGTCGGACAGCGCGGCCACCTGGTGGCAGAAGAAGGAGAACTCGGCGCCGCCGGCCACCGGACGGTCCCGCCCGGCGAGGGTGAGCAGGCAGAACTTGTAGCTGCGGTGGACGCCGGGGAACAGGCCCTCGCGGTTCTCGAAGTCGTACAGGCTCACCAGGCCGGCGCGCTCGACCAGGTCGGCGAAGAAGGGCTTGGTGGTGTCGTCGGTGGCGATGCCGGTGGGCACCACCACCCCGGCCCGCCCCGCGGGGGCCACCGCGTCGCGCATGGTCTCGGC
>JBOGGR010000261.1:0-1980 GCA_050744025.1 Acidimicrobiales bacterium | reverse complement strand
GGTCGTCCCCGCCCGGGTGCCGCTCGGTGAGCTCCATCCCGACGCCGTGCGTCTCGCTCCCGAGGCTAAGTACTGCCATTTGCAAGTACGATGACGGTCATGCTGCCAGCCTGAACTGCATCTGCTCGTGGGCGGTGATCCGCTCGAGGAGGTCGGCGAGATCGTCCTTGGTGAAGCGCCAGTCGAATGGAGTGGCGCTGGCGTTGTAGTGGCGCTGGAAGGCCATGAGCCGATGCTCCAGGTCGTCGAGGTCGGCGAAGTCCGATGGCGTGAGGGCCTTGCGCTGGACGATCGAGAAGTAGATCTCCGCCTGGTCCAGCCACGAGGCGTGTACGGGAAGGTGGATGAGGCGCAGGTTCTTCCACTGGCCCTCCAGGCGGTCGACGGAGGCCTGGCCCCGGTGAGAGCTGCCGTTGTCCACCACCCAGAAGACCCGTTCCGCCGATGTGTACGGCTCGGTGCTCATCACCTGATCCACCAGGCGCCCGAACGGCTCGATGCCGGTGGTCTCCTCGACCCGGCCGAACACCTGAGCCGCGTGGACGTCGTAGGCAGCCAGGTAGGCCCAGGCCCCCATGCGCTCGTACTCGTGCTCTACTCGCATGGCCTCACCCGGGGATGGGGGAAGGGGAGGGTGGATGCGGGACCGGGCCTGGATGGAGGTCTTCTCGTCCGCACAGATCACGTGCTCGCCAGGCGAGAGCTCCCGGCCCTCGAACCGGCGCTCGTAGAGATCGAGTGCCCGTGCCGCCTTCGGGCCGAAGTCGGGGTCCCGGGGGAAGATCCACATGCGATGTCGCCACGGGCGAAGAGCGTCTCGGATGAGCCAGCGCCACACCGTCCCGGCCGAGATCATCCCGGCCACGATGCCCAAGGCCATGGCCGCCTTGGCCAGCTCGGCACACGACCACCGTGACAGGGGACGCCCCGTCGTGGCTGGCAGCGAGCAGGCCAGCGACTTCACGCCCACGACCTCAGAGGGGGGAAAAGCCCGGCGGGCGGCCGGGGCGCGGGCGGTCCTCCAGGGCAGCCATGCCCCGCTCGAAGAAGCGCTTGCGCCAGCGGTGCACGATCTGGGGGCTCGTGTCGAGGCGCCGGGCGATCTCGGCGTTGTCCATCCCATCGGCTGCGTACAGCACGATCTTCGCTCGGACCACCTCGTAGTAGGGCCGGGTGTAGGCCCGAGCCCGCTGTTCCAGCACCTGGCGGGTCGAGGCATCCAACGCGATCGTGAACGGGCTCTGGATGGGCACGCGTCCTCCCACGGGGAAGTGACGCAGCCGCCGCCCATGACTCCCGGCCGCTGGGACTACAGCAGTGTAACACCAGCAGTGTAGTTCCAAATGGCAGTACTAAGCGGATCCACGACGCCGTCCGCATGGCCGTCTACAACGCGAGTCGGCCCTGGTCCGGCTCCTCGCCCCCCACTACCGCCGAGCAGAGGACGAGGCGAGGACGCTCCTCGGCGAAGCGTTCGGTTCACCGGCCGACCTCGAGGTGGTCGGCGACGAGCTGCATGTGCGGATCAACCCGCTCTCGGCTCCCCGGCGGAGCCGAGCCATCGCCGGGCTCTGCGAGGCGCTGAACCCCACCGAGACCGACTACCCCGGCACGAAGCTCCGGCTCGTCTACAGCGTGAAGGACTGCTGAGCCGGTTCGTCATGGGCTCCTGAAGCCCGCACAGACTTTGGTGGTGTGCCAGGAGTCCCGCATCGACGACGACAGCGGCAGCAGCGAGCAACGCGATCGCGAGCGCAAACGGGCGTCACTGCCGTACCCAACCCACGGTGTACTGGGCCATCTTCATGTATATCACTGTCCTAAGGTCTTGCCAAGAAATAAGTCCGGCGAGTTAGTTACATTCCTGTAGTTCGCTTGGCGGGCCGGATGGTGTAGTTCCATTCGCCGTGGAACGCGTCGGGTTTCAGTTGCTGAGCAACCACTGCCATCTCCGCGTCGGTGACCTTGATCTTGCGGGGG
>JBOGGR010000260.1:0-2329 GCA_050744025.1 Acidimicrobiales bacterium | reverse complement strand
GGCCAAGGTGTTCCCCAAGGAGGACGGCAGTCCCACGCCGGCCTACCGGGTGGCTGAGCTGTACTTCGACGACTACGCGAGCGCGGTGGCCGCCATCGACTCGGCCGAGGGGCAGGCGGCGCTGTCCGACGCACGGGAGCTCGGGTCGGCGGGGGTCAAGTTCCTGCTCTGCGACATCGAGACTGGCTGAGCGGGGTCGCTGGCTCCACGGTTCCCCGGTTTTTTGATTGCCTTTTTTCGCGTTTTGTTGATCGCGCTGAGGCTCGCTGAGCGAGCGCAAGCGCGATCAGAACGCGAGATCGCGATCACAACGGGGGCCGCCCGCCCCTCGGCCAGCGCCGGAGAGCCGCCCCGGCACCCGGCGCCCGGCGCCCGCGCGCCTATCGCCGGCGCAATGCCGGAGGGCTGCGCCAGGCCAGGAGGGAGCCGGCAGCGGCGAGGGCGGCCAAGCCCGCGACCTCGACGGCCAGCGCCGGCACGGCCAGGGGTGCGGCAAGGCTGTCGTGGAAGCCGAACAGGCCGACGCTGGCGCTGAGGAGGAACCCAACGGAGGTGGCGAGCTGGAAGCCGGCCGCACCCACCACGACCAGGAGCCGCCGCCAGAAGAGCAGGGCCGTGGCCAGGGCGAACCCGCTGACCGCCTGGAGCAGGAAGAGGGGGCCGATCGCCGGGATGCGGCGGTAGCCGATCAGCCACAGATGGAGGTGGATGCCGGCGCTGCCAGCCACCAGCCCGGCACCTGCCGCCAGGGCGAGGCCGAGGGCGAGCCGGTATCCCCGGGCGGCCGGGCCCGATGATCCCTCGGGCCGGGACGGGGTCCGGAGCCGGGACGGGGACCGGGTGGGGTGGACAACAGACGCCGTCCTTGGCATGAGGGGCCTCCAGTGGTCGATGACACTCCTGGGTCCTCTTACGCAGCAGCGCCCCTCCGGGATTGGCCGCCGAAGGAGCGGACCCGACACCGGTCGGAGATCCGACGCGCCCGTGAGCCCGGTGGCGGGCAGGTTGGACTAGCCGGCGAGCCTGGCCACCTCCCCCAGCGCCTCCCCGGCCGCCTCCAGCGTGCGCTCCACCTCGCCGGCGCCGTGCGCCAGGCCGGGGAAGGCGATCTCGTAGGCCCCCGGGGCGAGGGCGACACCCCGGTCGAGCAGGGCCCGGAAGAAGACCGCGTAGCGCCCGTTGGCCGCCGCCGCCTGGGCCCCCTCGTAGTCGACCACCGGCTCGGCGGCGAAGAAGAGGCCGAGCAGCGGGCCGACCCGCGGCACCTGCAGGGGGATCCCGACCTGGGCGGCCGCCGCGGCCAGTCCCGAGGCCAGCCCGTCCACCCGGGTAGCCAGCTCCGAGTACGCGAGGGGGCCCAGGCGCTCCAGCACGGCCAGGCCGGCCGCGGTGGCGAGGGGGTTCCCCGACAGGGTCCCGGCCTGGTACACCGGCCCGACCGGCGCCAACACCTCCATCACGTCCCGCCGGCCCCCGAAGGCCCCCACGGGCAGGCCGCCGCCGATCACCTTGCCGAAGCACCAGAGGTCCGGGCGGACCCCCGTCAGCTCGCTGGCCCCCCCGGGCCCCACCCGGAAGCCGGTGATGACCTCGTCGAAGACGAGCAGGGCCCCGGCCCGGTCGCAGGCGGCCCGCAGGCCCGGCAGGAAGCCGGGGGCGGGCGCCACCAGCCCCATGTTGGCCGCGACCGGCTCCACGACAACGCAGGCGACGTCAGGGCCCACCTCCGGCAGCCGGTTGTAGGGCGCCACCACGGTCTCGGCCACCGCCGACTCCGGCACCCCGGCCGAGTCGGGCAGGCCCAGGGTGGCCACCCCGCTCCCCCCGCCGGCCAGCAGGGCGTCGCTGTGGCCGTGGTAGCAGCCGGCGAACTTGAGGATGCGCCGCCGCCCCGTGAAGCCCCTGGCCACCCGTACGGCGCTCATGGCCGCCTCCGTGCCGCTCGACACCAGGCGGACCAGGTCGCATCCCGGCACCCGCTCGCAGATCGCCTCGGCGAGGAGCACCTCGCCCTCCGTGGGGGCCCCATAGGTGGTGCCCAGCCGCGCGGCTCCGGCCACCGCGTCCACGACGGCGGGGTGGGCATGGCCCAAGATGGTGGCCCCGTAGGACTGGACATAGTCGATGTAGCGCCTCCCCTCGACGTCCCAGACGTGCGGGCCGTCTCCCCGGGCCACGAAGTACGGCGTCCCCCCCACCGCCTGGAAGGCCCGCACCGGCGAGTCGACCCCCCCTGGGATGACCCGGCACGCCCGCTCGTACAACCCGGAGTTGGTCGGGCCGGCGCGGGGCCCCTCCTCCGCGGCGCCGGGCCCGTCCTCCGCGGCGC
>JBOGGR010000259.1:0-12079 GCA_050744025.1 Acidimicrobiales bacterium | reverse complement strand
CCGCAGCCCAGCCCCCGCGGGACCGGCCGCGCCGCGCAGCCAGCCCTCGCAGCGACCGGCCGCGCCCCCGCAGCCCAGCCCCCGCAAACGACCGGCCGCCCGCCCCTGGCAGCTACCGTCCACCCGTGAGGAGCGACGCCCCGGCCGACCGGCGCTACCTGCGCACCGCCCTCGGGCTCATCGTCGGCTTCATGGTGGTCGAGGTGGTCATGGCCGTCGTCTCGGGCTCGCTGGCCCTGTTCGCCGACGCCGGCCACATGCTCACCGACGCCGGCGCCATCGCCGGCTCGGTCTGGGCCATGCGCCTGGCGGAGCGCCCGGTCAGCCGAGCCTGGTCCTTCGGGCTGAAACGGGCCGAGATCCTTTCCGCCGCCGGCAACGGGATGAGCCTCGTCGTCGCCGGCGCGCTGATCCTGGTCGAGGCGATCCGCCGGCTCGTCCACCCGCCACCGGTCGAGGGCCTGGCCCTCCTGGTGGTGGCCGTGGTCGGCATAGGTGTCAACGTGGCGGCCACCTGGGTCCTGTCCAGGGCCAGCCGGGAATCGCTCAACGTGCAGGGCGCCTTCCAGCACGTCCTCACCGACCTGTACGCGTTCATCGCCAGCGCCGTCGCCGGCGCACTCATCTACACGCTCGGCTACCGCCGGGCCGACCCCGCCGTCTCCCTCCTGGTCGTCGCCCTCATGCTCCGGGCCGCCTGGAAGCTGCTCCGGGCGTCGGGCCGCATCCTGCTCCAGGGCACGCCCGACGGGGTCGACCTCGACGAGGTCCGCCGGCACATCACCGAGCTCGCAGAGGTGGTCTCGGTCCACGACCTCCACGCCTGGACGCTCACGTCGGCCCTCCCGGTGCTGAGCGCCCACGTCGTCATCGAGGACCGCTGCCTGGACGACGGCAGCGCCGCCCAGGTCCTCGACCGGCTCCAGGGGTGCCTGGCCGGTCACTTCGACGTCGAGCACTCCACCTTCCAGCTCGAGCCGGCCACCCACGCCGCCCACGAGCCGGGCGCCCACCACTGAGCGGTCTGCCGTCGCTGGTGCGATCAGCTGGGACGGGCAGGGCTATGCTGACCGCCAGCCGGATGAGGCTCCGGTGGGCGACTGCCCGAACCGCCAAAGCGCTGATGGCCTCTACCCAAGTTGGCTTTCCATGGACGGAAGGACAGGTGGGTGGAGCTGTCGGTCTACACGATCCAGGTGCTGCAGGACCTGATGATCGTGGTGCTGGCTCCGTTCGTGAGCGGTGCCATCTCCCACCTCGAGGCTCGGATCCAGGGCCGTCGAGGGCCGCGGATCCTCCAGCCCTACTACGAGCTGGCCAAGCTCTTCCGCAAGGAGACGCTGGTCCCCGAGGACGCCAGCTGGGTGTTCCTGGCCGCCCCGGTCGTCGCCTTCACCTGCTATCTCATCGTCCCCCTCCTGATACCCGAGCTCACCACCTTCGGCCTTCCCCTCAGCTACATGGGGGACATCCTGGGCGGGGCCTTCTTCCTCGTCCTGGCCAGCTTCTCGATCTCGGTGGCGGCGGCTGAGACCGGGGGGCCGTACGCACAGCTCGGCAGCAGCCGGGCCATCACCTTCGCCGGGCTCATCGAGCCCACCATCCTCTTGGTCACGTTCGTGGTGGCCATCATCACCACCACCGACCTCCCCTTCGCCGAGGCTGCGACGGCCAGGGCCTCGCTGGGCCAGGCCGTCCGCCCCTCTCACCTGCTGGCAGCAGTCGCCTTCTTCCTGGCGGTGCTGTCCGACACCGGGCGCATCCCGGTCGAGACCCACACCAGCACCCTCGAGCTCGGGATGATCGACGAGGCCCGGACGCTCGAGCACTCAGGGCCGGCCCTGGCCCTGCTCGAGTGGGGCTCGGCCATGAAGCAGCTCATCCTCTACGTGCTGCTCATCAACGTGTTCGCCGCTCCCTGGGGACTGTCCAGCACCCGGGACGCCGCCTCCGTGCTCCTGGCCATCCCCATCTTCGTCGGCAAGGCCCTCGGCGTCGGGTTCTTGTTCACCCTCATCGACAACTCGTTCTCCAAGCTGCGGCTTTTCAAGATCACTGAGCTCATGGCCGCTGCCTTCCTGCTCGCCGTGCTGGCCATCTTCGTCCTCTACGTCGGGCACGCCTGATGGCTGCGCTGCTGGCCGCCAGCACGCTGGCTGCGCCCTCGGCCTTCGCCGGCGTCGCCGACGCCATCGCCCTCCTCGTCCTCCTGGCCGAGCTCGCCATGCTGCGCTCGGCGCTGGCCCGTTCCCAGGTCCGCCTCTACGCCTTCCAGTCCCTCTGCGTGACCGGCCTGGCCCTGGTCCTGGCGTCGGTGCGCCACATCCCGGAGGCCTACGCCGTGGCCGGCATCTCGTTCGTGATCAAGGTCGTGGTCATCCCCGTCGTCGTGCTGCGCCTGCTGGCCGACGTGGAGACCGAGGTGTCCGGGAGCGAGCGGCTGAAGGTGGCCAGCATGACGCTCATCGCCATCGGGGTCGCCGGCTTCGGCCTGTTCGTCCTGGAGACCCTCCCCGTCGAACCCGCTCTCCCGGTGACGGCCCTGGGGCTCGCCACCGCCGTCGTGCTGGTGGCCTTCCTCCTCGTGATCCTGCGGGGCGACGTGGTCTCGCAGGCCATCGGGTTCTTCGCCCTCGAGAACGGGGTGTCGGTCGCCAGCCTGGTGCTGGCCTCGCGCCTCCCGCTGCTGGCCGAGATCACGTTCCTGTTCGACCTGCTCGTGGCCGTGGTCTTCTTCGGTGTCCTGGTCCGGGTCCACCACGGTCGGACCAGGACCCTCTCCAGCGATGTGCTGGACCGGCTGCGGGGGTAGCGGGGTGGCCGCCGGCGTGCTCGTCGCCATCGTCGTGGTCCCTTTCGCGGCCGGGCTGGTCGCCTGGATCACCCCCACCCGCCTGGCCCAGGCCGTGACGGTCGGGGCCGGCGTGGCCACCTTCGCCCTGTCCCTGGTACTGGTCGCGGCGGCAGGGACCAGGGGAGAAATGGCGGTCGGTGGCTGGTTGCGGGCCGATGCCCTCTCGCTCGTGTTCCTCCTCTCCACGACCTTCCTCTACGCGGTGACCGCCGTGTTCTCGGTCGGATACCTGCATGGCGGGGACGACCCCGCCGATGACGCCCGCTACGCCCGTCGCCTCTACGCCGGGCTCAACTTCTTCTGCTGGGCCATGGCGATCACACCCGTCGTGAACAGCCTGGTGCTGGTGTGGGCGGCCCTGGAGATCGCCAGTGCCGTCTCGGCCCTGCTGGTGGCGATCGACGGGACGGACGGAGCCGCGGAGGCGTCCTGGAAATACCTCCTGATCGCCTCCATGGGGCTCGGCATCGCGTTGTTCGGCACCGTCGCCATGTACGCCGCCGGGGCCGCGGCCCTCGGCCCTGCCTACCGCATGGCCATCGGGCCGCTGCTGGCTTCGGCCCATCGACTTCCCGCTGGCCTGGTCCGCCTGGCCTACCTGCTGGCCGTGCTCGGCTTCGGCACCAAGATGGGCCTGGTGCCGGTCCACACGTGGCTGCCCGACGCCCACTCCGAGGCCCCCACCCCGGTGTCCGCCCTCCTGTCGGGGTCGCTGCTGGCGGTCTCCTTCTACGCCATCCTGCGCTACTTCCAGATCACCGGACGCGCCCTCGGCTATGCCTTCCCCCGGGAGGTCCTGTTGGCCTTCGGCATCGCCTCGCTCACCCTGGCCGCCCTTTACGTCGTGAGCCAACGCGACCTGAAGCGCCTCCTCGCCTACTCCAGCATCGAGCACATGGGGATCATGGCCATCGGGATGAGCTTCGCCGCCCCCCTGGCAGTGGTAGGCGTCCTCATCCAGGTCATGGCTCACGCCGCAGCCAAGGGCACCGCGTTCTTCGGTGCGGGCAGCGTCATGCGCAAGCTCGGCACAAAGGACCTGCGCCGCATCCGGGGGGGGATCGGGCTCCTGCCCTGGACCGGCCCCATGCTGGTGCTGGCCGTCCTGGCCCTGTCAGCGGCGCCACCATTCGGGATCTTCCGCTCGGAGCTCATGATCGTGGCCGGGGGGCTCTCGGTGCCGAGCGACGGCACGGTGGCGGTCCTGGTCGGCCTCGTCACCCTCGCCTTCCTGGGGCTCAGCTGGTGGGCGAGCCAGACCATGCTGAGCCCGACCCCCCGCACCGAGGCCGAGGCGGGCGCCCCTGCCGGTGGCCGGCCCGTGCCGGTCGCCTCCGGAGGAGCAGACACCGGTCCCCCGGCCGGCCCGGTCGCACTCGGCGACCCTGAGCCCGGTGCGGGGGCCGGGTCCCGCCTCACCAAGGGCGAGACCAGCGCCTGGATGGTGGGGGCCATGCTGGCCGGGCTCGGTGCCCTGGTCCTCCTGGGCGTGCACCCCCCCGGCTCCCTCGACCATCTCCTCTCCCGGGCCGCCGCCGAGCTGGGGGTTGGCCGGTGACCGCTCAGGGAGAGCGGTCCGGGCAGGGAGGGATCACCTGGGCCGGGACCGCGCTCAGGGCGGCCGACCTGGCCGGCGCCGTAGCCGAGCGGGCCCGTAGGGGCGCCCGCTTCGCCGGCCTGCTGGCCACGGGCCACGAGGACGGCTCGCTGGCCCTGCGCGCCGTCCTGGCCTGGCCCCACGGCGCCGAGATCGTGGAGTCCGTGCTCGGCGAGGACGACCTGGCCTATCCCGCCCTCACCCCCGAGGTCCCGGGCGCGGCCTGGTACGAGCGAGAGGTGCGCGACCTGTTCGGGGTGACCCCCCTCGGCCACCCCCGCCTGGACCCCCTCGTCCTGCCCCTCGGGGGAGAGCAGCCACGACCCCGCCCGGGGACCGCGCCCTGGCCAGAGCGAGTCGAAGTCAGCGAGGCTCCCCTCCCCGGGCACGTGAGCGGCGACGGCGTGTTCACGATCCCCTACGGACCGGTGCGCTCGGGGGTCTTCGAGACGGTCCAGTACCTGGTCGAGACCCCAGGCGAGGAGATCCTCCACCTGCGCACCCGGGTGTACCACAAGCACCGGGGCCTCGCCCAGCGCTTCACCGGCCTCTCGATCGACGACGGCGTGCTCCTGGCCGAGCGAGTGGAGGGCACGACCTCGGTGGCCCAGGCCACCGCCTTCTCCCAGGCCATCGAGGCCCTCACCGCGACCGAGGCCCCGGTGAGGGCGGCGCTGGTCCGGGTCCTGCACGCCGAGCTGGAGCGCGTCGCCAACCACCTCGACTCGATGATCCGCCACACCGAGGGCTCGGGCCAGGCCGTCGCCTACGCCCGGCTCAGCCTGCACAAGGAGCGAGTGCTCCGCCTCCAGGCCCGGCTCTGCGGCCACCGCTTCGGCCGCGGCGTGGTCGTGCCCGGGGGGGTGGCCGGTCCGCCTCGGCTCGGCCCGGCCGAGGCGCTGGCCGCGCTGGCCAGGATCGAGCGGGGTGCGGCCTCGGACATCGACCTCTTGATGGACACGCCCTCCTTCTTGGACCGCTTGCGAGGGACCGGGATCGTGCCGCCGGAGGTGGCCGCAGCCCACGGGGCGCTGGGGCCGCTCGGGCGGGGCTCGGGCCTGGCCGAGGACGTCCGGGACTCCCGCCCCTACGGGGCCTACGCCAGGCTGGCGGTCGAGCCGGCGGAGCCGCACGCCGAGGGCGATGCGCTGGCCCGCCAGCAGGTCCGCCGGGTCGAGGTCCGGCAGGCGTTCCACCTGGCCCGCCAGGCGCTGGACGAGCTCGCCGAATCCGGCGACGGCCCCTGGCGCGTACCGGTCGAGGTCCCTGACGGCACGGGCCTGGGTTGGGCCGAGGCCCCCCAGGGGGAGCTGCTGTACCTGGTCGAGACGAAGGGGGCCAGGCTGGCCGCGGTCAAGCCCCGCTGTGCCTCGTTCCACAACCTGGCTCTGTTCTCCCAGGCCTTCCGGGGCGACATCTTCACCGACTTCGTGTTCATCGAGGCCAGCTTCGGACTGTCGATCGCCGGGGTCTCGGGCTGATGGCCTCGCCCACCTCCCGCCTGAGGCACGCCGTCGGCTCGCTGCGCGGCATCCCCGGGCCGGTCCAGGCCCACACGTGGGTCGCCCGGGGCCTGCGGGAGGGCATCGTGACCACCCGCTACCCCCGCCGCCCCGACGGCTACGGACCGGGGTGGCGGGGAGCTGTGTCGGTGGTCGACACGCCGGGCGGACCTGGCCAGCCCGGCGAGGGAGCCGACGTCCCGCGGCTGTGCCCGACCGGGGCCATCACAGAGCCCGACGGGCGGCTCCGCGTGGACAGGGGGCGGTGCATCGTGTGTGGCCGCTGCGTGGCGGCGCGCCCCGACCTATTCCTCTTCGACTCCTCGCCCGAGGTGGCCAGCCTGTCCCGCCAGGCCCTGGTGGTCCCGGCCGCAGAGGAGGGCGACGAGGCCCTGGAGCGGCTCCGGGCCGCGCTGCTCAGGCGGGTGCGGGCCCTCCGGCGCTCGGTCCACATCCGCCACGTGGACGCCGGCTCGGACGGCTCGGAGGAGTGGGAGGTGGCCGCCCTCGCCAACCCCGTCTACGACGTCCAGCGCCTCGGGGTCTTCTTCACCGCCACCCCCCGCCACGCCGACCTGCTGCTCGTGACCGGCGTGGGGACGGCGGGGATGGCCGGCCCCCTGCGCCGGACCTGGGAGGCCATGCCCGACCCCAAGGTGGTCCTGGCCGCTGGGACCGACGCCGTGAGCGGCGGCCTGGTCCACCCCACCTACGCCACCCGGGGCGGGATAGGCGGCCTGGTGCCGGTGGACGTGTGGGTGCCGGGCTCCCCGCCCAGCCCCTTCAGCCTCCTGCACGGCATCCTCCTCGGCGTGGGCCTGTTGCCGGCGAGGGGTCGACGGTGACGGTCGGCGAAGCCCTCCTGCTGGCCGGGCTCGTCGTCATCGCCCTCGGTGGCGGCCTCGACCTGGCCCTCGGCGCCGAGCGTCGCCTGGTCCGGCCGCTCCCCTACCTGGCGGCCCTGGCCGGGAGCGGATGCCTCGTGGCGACCGGGGTGCTCTCGGTCCTGGGGCCCGGGAGGACGGTCGACCTCGGCGGCGTGCTGGACCTGGGCCGCACCTCCCTCCGCCTGGACCACCTCGCCGGGTTGTTCCTCACCCTCACCTTCGGCCTCGGCGTCCTGCTCTCGGCCTGCCTGGCCAGCTGGGTCCGCCCCCCGGGGCGGGCCCCGGGCCACGGGCTGGCGGCCGGCTACGCGCTGTTGCTCGGGTCCGTGGCCGTGGTCGTGGTGGCCGGGGACGCCTTCACGTTCCTCTTCGGGTGGGAGACGCTGAGCGTCTCGTTCTACGTGCTCGCCGGGGTGAGCCGGGCCCGGGCCGGCCAGGCCACGGCCAGCTGGGCCACGCTCGGGATCGGCAAGGGAGGCGGGGCCCTGCTGCTGTTCGGCTTCCTCCTGCTGGCGGGGCAGTCCCACAGCCTCACCCTGGCCGCCTGGCACGGGACGCCGGCGGGGGCGGTCCGGGCCGCCGCCTACGCCCTGGTCGTGGGGGGCTTCGGAGCCAAGGTGGGCCTGGTCCCGTTCCAGGTGTGGATGCCCGTCGGCTACCCCCGAGCGCCGGGCCCGGTCCGGGCGGCCATGGCCGGGCTGGCCGTCAACGCCGGCTTCTACGGACTATGGCGCTTCCTCGGCATCCTCGGCGCCCCACCGGTCTGGCTGGTCGCCCTGGTGCTGGTCCTCGGTGGGGTGACGGCGCTCCTGGGCATCGTCTTCGCCGCCGTCCAGGCTGACCTGGACCGGGTCATCGCCTACTCGAGCGTCGAGAACGCCGGGGTGATCCTGGTCGGCTACGGGGTGGCCCTGGCCGGGGCGGCCACCCACGACGCCGGGCTGGTGGCGGTCGGGCTGCTTGCTGCCACGTTGCAGGTCGTCGCCCACGCCGTGGCCAAGTCGGGGCTGTTCGCGGCGGCCAGCAACGTGGAGGCCGACTACGGCACCTCCCGGCTCGAGCGACTCTCGGGAGTGCGCCACACCCATCCCTGGAGCTCGGTCACCTTCACCGCCTCGGCCCTCACCCTGGCCGGCCTGCCGCCCACGATCGGCTTTGCCTCGGAGTGGTTCATCCTGGAGGCCCTCATGCAGCAGTTCCGCACCCACCTCCTGATCCTGCGACTGTCCATGGCCGCGGCGGGGGCGCTGGTGGCCCTCACCGCAGGCGTGGCCGCCCTCACCTTCGCCCGCCTCATCGGCCTCGCCATCCTGGGCCGCCGGCCGGATCAGGCGGTTCGGGCTGGAGGGGGCGAGCGGGGCGCCCTCGGGCGGTCCGGGCTGGCGCTGCTGGCCGCCTCCTGCCTGGGGCTGGCCGCCGGCGCCCCGTACCTCATCCGCTACTTGGCCGTAGGCCTCACCCCGGTCGTGGCGGCCAAGATCACCGACCAGAGCCTCAGGTCCCCCTGGGTGCTCCAGCCGGTGTTCAAGGGCTTCTCGATCCTGTCGCCCTCGTGGGCGTTCGTGGTCATGCCGGTTGGCTTCGCGGTGGTGACCTTCGGGGCGCTGGTGCTGTCCAAGGGGCGGCTCCTCCGGGTCCGGCGGGTCCCGGCCTGGCGCTCGGCCACCGGCGGGGTGGCGGGCCCCGACGCCTACACCGCTTTCGGCTACGCCAACGTGGCCCGCCATGTGCTCGGCAACGTCCTCGGATCGAGCCGGGCCCTCGTGGTGGTCGGCGGGGACACGACCGAGGACCCCGGCTCGCCGGGGCCGCCGGCGGACGTTTCCGACCACGTCCACCTCGAGCACCAGGCCCGGGTCGTCGAGCCGATCGAGACCTATCTGTACGGGCCGGCCCGGCGAGTCCTGCTGTGGGTCGTCCGCCGGGTGAGGCTGCTCCAATCCGGGCGTCTGGAGGCCTACATGGCCTACATGCTGGTGGCCCTGGTGGCGGTCCTGGCCGTGGCCGCGGCGCTGCGATGACCGGGTAGGCGTCAGCGGACCGTGACGACGATGCGGGAGTGCCCGGTCTCCACCACCATCTCCCCCTCCCCGGCAGCGGGCAACGGGCCGCCCCTGGGGTGGACCCGGAGGCGGACGTGCTCGGTCGCGGGCCGCCCCGCGCTGTCCCAGGCCCGCACGTGGCGAGCCAGGCGGTCCACCAGCTCGCCGGTCTCGGCGCCGTCGCCGAACCCCCGCACCTGCAGGGAGAAGCGGGACCGCTCCGCCCGGGCCCAGTCCCCCGACGGGCCAGCGCCCCGCTCGCGGCGGTCCGGGCGGTCCGGCCGGTCCGGCCGGTCCGGACGGTCCGGCCGGGCCAGGGCCGCCAGGCCGGCCGTGCCGAGGAGGGCGGGCGTCAGCCGCTCGCGGCCGCCGGGCGTGCTCCACCCGACCATCTCTGGGACCGGGCACCCGCGGGCGCCCCCGGCCGCGCCGTGGCAGGACAGGCGAACAGCGTCGGCCTCCCGGAGCGCCAGCCACCTGCCGAGGCTCGTCACCGTCTCGCGAGCGCCGACGACCGCCCCGGTGTCGCGGTCCGGCCTGGGAGCGGTCAGGGCCAGCGCGAGGGCGCCCGTGTCGACGTCCCGGGCGTCGGGGACGAGCACCGTGACGCCGGGGTGGCCGGGCACGGGGAGGCCGAGGCGCCGCTCGGGCCCCCGGAGGCTGCCTCGCAGCGGCATGAACCCGCAGTCCTGCAGCGACCGGCTCACCAGGTGGTCCCCGTCGCGCACCAGGCACACCGACTGCTGGAGGCCGCGGAGGGACAGGGGCAGCACCAGTCGCCCGTCCTCAGCGAGCTGCTCGATCCAGGCCGGGGCCACGTCGGACGCCCCGACGGTCAGGATGATGCGGTCGTACGGGGCCGCCGGGCCGTACCCGTCTGCGCCGTCGGCGCAGACGACCCGGACGCCGGCGACGCCGGCGGCAGCGAGGTGGCGGCGCGCCCCGGCGGCCACGTCCTCGTCGATGTCGAGGGTCACCACCGTGCCGGCCGGGCCCACCAGCTCGGCCAGCAGGGCGGCGTTGTAGCCGGTGCCGGCCCCGACCTCCAGGACCCGCTGGCCGGGCTCGACGCCGAGCTGCTCCAGCATGATCGTCATGATCCCGGGCTGGGACGACGAGCTGACTGCCTCTCCGGCCACCACCTTGGTCGGGATCGCCTGGTCGGCGTAGGCCTCCTCGGGGCGGAGGCCCGGGACGAAGAGGTGCCGGGGGACCTTGCGCATGGCCGCCTCCACGGCCGGGGCGGAGAGGGCCCCGTGGGCAGCCAGCTCGTCCACCATCTCCTGGCGCAGGCGAGCCACGCGGGCCGGCTCCGGGCCGCCCCCCTCCGCCGGCTCCGGGCCGACCCGCTCAACCGGCTCCGGGCCACCCGGCTCAGGGCCACCCGGGTCCCGGCCACCCGGCTCCGCCGGCTCCGGGCGACCCGGCTCCGGGGCACCCCGCTCAGCCGGCTTCGGGCTGCCCGGGCCACCCGGCTCACCCGGGGGGCCGGCCGCCACCGCTGCCCACCCGATCCCCCGTGCCAGCGCGCCCGGGCGCCCCGGCCAGCATGGCCTGGAAGAACTCCCGGTCGTCCAGCAGGGACACGTCCGACAGGAACATGCGCCCGTAGCGCTCGAAGTACAGCAGCTGCTTGGTGAGCAGGAACGTGCCCCGGTCCCAGCCGCTGCCGTGGAGGCCCTGGGCCTCGGTGAGGGCGCGGACCCGGCGCTGGGCCCGGAACCGCCGGGCGATGCCGGCGAGCGAGCGGGCGCCGGCCTCGGCGCCGATGGACCTGTTGATCTGCTCCTGGGGGGCCTGGATCAGGGCGCCCAGGCTGACCTCGCCGAACGGGCGGGTCAGCATGGGCTCGATCGTCGAGCGCACGAGGGCGGTGAGGCCGGCCTCGTCCAGGCCGACCTGGGCGATGGCCGCGCCGTACTGCCGGCTGACGTGGCGGGCCACGTCGATCCAGGCCGACTCGTCGCCCAGGGCAGCCTCCAGGACCCGGAGGAAGTACTGGTGGGTCTCCGGGTCCAGGCGACCGACGATCCCCCAGTCGATGACCCCGATGCGGCCGTCCCTCAGCAGGAGCAGGTTGCCGGCGTGCACGTCCCCGTGGAACATGCCCCACCGGATGGCCGTGGTGAACCACGCCTGGAGCACCTGCTCGACGAGGGGGCGGGGGTCGTAGCCGAAGTCGGCGACTCGGGCCAGGTCGTCCACGGGAACCCCGTCGAGCAGCTCCATCGTCAGCACCCGCGGGCCGGACAGCTCGGGGAAGGGCTCCGGCACGGTCACGAGGGGGAGGTCCACCATCTGGAGCAGGGCCCGGTAGTGGCGCATGGCCCTGGCCTCGTTGCGCAGGTCCAGCTCCTCCCCGAGCTGGACCCGGAACCCGTCCAGCTGCTGGAGGAGCTGGGTGAGGGTCTGGTCCCCCGTCTCGTGCACCACCAGCTCCAGCAGAGGCTGGATCAGGTCCAGGTCGGTCGCCACCGTCTCCTCGATGCCGGGCCGGAGCACCTTGACCGCGACGGGCCGGCCGTCCGCCAGGGTGGCCCGGTGCACGACGGCGATGGAGGCCCGGCCGATGGGCTCGGCCCCGAAGCTGGCGAAGGCGTCGGCCAGGGCCATGCCCAGGTCGGCCTCGATCGCCGCCCGCACCTGCTCCACCGGCACCGGCGGCCCGGTGTCGAGGCAGGTCCGCAGCTCGTCGGCCACCACCTCCCCGAACACCCCGGGGGAGGACCCGACCAGCTGGCCGAACTTCACGAAGGTGGCCCCCAGCTCCTCGAACGTGAGCCGCAGCGGCCGGGCCCAGGCGCCGGGTGGCACGGCCCTCCCCCGCAGCCGGCCCGCGGCGGGAGGCCCGAAGTTCCGGGCGACGGCAGTGAGGATGCGGGCGGCCCGGCGGAAGAGCTGGCTCCGGCTGGGAGCCGGGAGACGGCGGGGGAAGACCCGGGGGACGGAAAGGGTGGGGTCCTCCATCAGATTGCCCAGAGGGAACCGGCGGCTTGAGCCGTCAGGTGAATCGGGGCTCGGGCCGAAGGCCCGACAGTCCTCGTGAGTGTCACAGCCGGCTCGTAGGCTTTGCTCGTCATGTCGGATGCTCGCCTTCGTCGCACCGCTGGGGGGGTCAGCTCGCTTGGTCTGCACCTGGTGTGGTGCCCGAAGTACCGCGCACTGCTCCGCAGGGGCAGCGGAGTGGCTGCCCGTCT
>JBOGGR010000258.1:0-6535 GCA_050744025.1 Acidimicrobiales bacterium | reverse complement strand
AGTGCGTCACCCCCCGGTGAGGCGGCGCAGCACGCCGGCCCGGCGGGCGGGGCGCCCGGTGCGGGCCTCGGCCGCGTCGGACGTGGCGGCCAGCCAGCGGCCGGCGTTGACCCCGAGGAAGCGCAGCGGCTCGGGCTCCCACCGCCGGGACCGGTGGCCGACCCACGGGAGGTGGACGAGGCCGGTGTCCCGCCCGAGGATCAGGTCGGCCAGCGTCCGGCCGGCCAGGTTCGTCGTGCTCACGCCGTCGCCGACGTAGCCGCCGGCCCAGGCCAGGCCGAGGGCCCGGTCGAGGCCGACCGACGGGAACCAGTCCCGGGGGACGCCGAGGGGGCCGCCCCAGGCGTGGGAGAACGAGGCCCCGGCGGCGGCCGGGAACAGCTCGGCCACCGCCGCCCGCAGCGCGGCGAAGGTGGCCGGGTCGCGGTCGAAACGGGGCTGCACTGCAGAGCCCAGGTGGTACGGCGCCCCCCGGCCGCCGAAGGCGATGCGCCCGTCCGCGGTGCGCTGGGCGTACACGATGAGGTGGCGGCCGTCGGAGATCGTCTCCCGGCCCTCCCACCCGAGCTCGGCCCACACGGCGGCCGGGAGGGGCTCGGTGGCCACCATGAGCGAGTACACGGGGACGAGGGCCCGCCGCAGGCCGGGCAGGGCCGGGGTGAAGCCCTCTGTGGCCCGGACGACCACCTCGGCCCGGACCACGCCCCGGTCGGTCTCGACGCGTCCCGGGAGGAGGCGCAGCGCCCGGGTCTGCTCGTAGACGGAGACGCCCCGGCGCTCGGCGGCGACAGCGAGGCCCCTCACGAGCTTGGCGGGGTCGAGGGCGGCGCAGTCGGGGCGGTGGACGGCGCCGAGGACCCTGCTCGCCCGCACCCGCTCCGCCGCCTCCGCCGGCCCCAGCCAGGCGGCGTCCACCCCGAAGGCCGCCTCCTCGCCGGCCTCGGCCCGCAGCCGGGCGACCTGTGCAGGGCTGCGGGCGAGGGCGAGGGCGCCGCCGCGGGCCATGTCTGCGTCCACGCCCTCCTCCGCGCAGAACTCCTCCACCTGCCCGACCGCCTCCACCATGGCCCGCTGGAGCGCCCGCGCCGGGCCGGGGCCGGCCCCCCGGGCCACAGCAGGCCAGGAGGCGGCGAAGAGGGCCGAGCACCACCCGCCGTTGCGGCCCGACGCGCCGAAGCCGGCGATCTCGGCCTCGACCACGGCGATCCGAAGTGCCGGGTCCAGCCGGGCCAGGTGGTAGGCCGTCCACAGCCCGGTGAACCCGGCACCCACGACGGCCACGTCGGCGTCCCGGTCGCCGGGGAGGGGGGAGCGGGGCGAGAGGGGCTCGGCCAGCGAGTCGAGCCAGAGGGACAGGCCCCGGTAGGGCGTGCGGGTGGGCGCGATCGCGCTATCTTGGCAGGAATCGGGGCTCAGTCAAGTGGATCAGTCGGATTCCGACCATTTCTCCACGGAATCCCTTGCCAACCGGCGCCGGATCTGTCACACTCCCCCTCGTCCCCAGGGTGGGCGTCAGAGGGAGGTGACGTGACAGCCGCAGCCGCAGCCGCAGCCACTGCCAGCCGTGCCCGGCTCCAGAACTTCGTGGGAGGGGCGCCTGCCGACGCGAAGGACGGGCGCACCACGGCGGTGGTCGACCCGGCCACGGGCGAGGCGTACGCCGAGGCGCCGCTGTCGGGCCCGGCCGACGTGGAGGCCGCCTGCGATGCCGCGGCTCGGGCCTTCCCCGGCTGGCGGGACGCCACGCCGAGCGAGCGGAGCCTCGCCCTGTACCGCCTGGCCGATGCGGTCGAGGCCAGGGCCGGCGAGCTGGTGGAGGCCGAGTGCCGCAACACCGGCAAGCCGGCGGCGCTCGCGGCGAGCGAGGAGGTCCCCCCGATGGTGGACCAGATCCGGTTCTTCGCCGGGGCGGCCCGGGTGCTGGAGGGCCGCTCGGCGGGCGAGTACCTGGCCGGGCACACCTCGTTCGTCCGCCGCGAGCCGGTCGGCGTGTGCGCCCAGGTGACGCCGTGGAACTACCCGATGATGATGGCGGTCTGGAAGCTCGCCCCGGCCATCGCCGCCGGCAACACCGTCGTCCTCAAGCCCTCGGACACCACGCCGGTCTCCACCCTGCTCCTGGCCGAGATCGCGGCCGGGATCCTCCCCCCCGGCGTGCTCAACGTCATCTGCGGCGACCGCGACACCGGCCGGGCGCTCGTGGCCCACCCCACGCCCAGGATGGTCTCGGTCACCGGGAGCGTGAGGGCGGGCAGGGAGGTGGCCGTGGCGGCCGCCGGCGACCTGAAGCGGGTGCACCTGGAGCTCGGGGGCAAGGCGCCGGTCGTGGTGTTCGACGACGTGGACGTGGAGAGGACGGCGGCGGGCATCGCCGGCGCCGGCTTCTTCAATGCCGGCCAGGACTGCACCGCCGCCACCAGGGTGCTGGCCGCCCCGGGGGTCCACGACGATCTGGCCGCCGCGCTGGCCGAGCAGGCCGCCGGCCAGCGCCTGGGGCTCCCCGGCGTCGAGGGGGCCGACCTCGGCCCGCTCAACAACCCGGCCCAGCTGGAGCGCGTCTCGGGCTTCCTCGAGCGGGCCCCGGCCCACGCCGAGGTGCTGGCCGGCGGGCGGCGCGAGGGGGAGCGGGGCTTCTTCTTCCAGCCCACCGTCGTCGCCGGGCTGCGCCAGGACGACGAGCTGGCCCAGTCCGAGGTGTTCGGCCCGGTCATCACCCTGCAGCGCTTCGCCGGCGAGGAGCAGGCCCTCGCCTGGGCGAACGGCGTCGAGTACGGGCTGGCATCGAGCGTCTGGACCAGGGACCACGGGAGGGCCATGCGCATGGCGAGGGCCCTCGACTTCGGGTGCGTGTGGATCAACACCCACATCCCGCTCGTGGCCGAGATGCCCCACGGCGGGTTCAAGCACTCCGGCTACGGCAAGGACCTGTCGATGTACGGGCTCGAGGACTACACCCGGGTCAAGCACGTCATGAGCTGGATCGAGGCATGACCGTGATGACGAGCGCCCCTGAGGCCGTCCCGGCCAGCGCCACTGCCCCGGGCGCCTCCCCGCTCACGTCCGAGCCGGCGTCGCTGGCGGCCATCGAGCTGGTAGGCGTGGCCAAGCAGTTCTCCTCGCGCGACGGCAACGTCCAGGCGGTCGAGCAGGTGGACCTGTCCATCCAAGAGGGCGAGTTCTTCTCGCTGCTCGGCCCGTCGGGGTGCGGGAAGACGACCACGCTGCGCATGGTGGCCGGCTTCGAGGAGCCGACGCGGGGCCAGATCCTGCTCCACGGCGAGGACGTCGTCGGCGTCCCGCCCAACCGCCGTGACATCAACCTGGTGTTCCAGAGCTACGCCCTCTTCCCGCACCTGAACGTCTTCGAGAACATCGCCTTCGGGCTGCGGCGCAAGCGGGTCGACAAGGCCGAGGTGGCCGAGCGGGTGGGGGAGATGCTGCGGCTGGTCGAGCTGGAGGGCAAGGGCAACCGGCGGCCCAAGGAGCTGTCCGGGGGCCAGCAGCAGCGGGTGGCGCTGGCCAGGGCCCTCGTCAACCGGCCCAGGGCCCTGCTCCTCGACGAGCCGCTCGGGGCTCTGGACCTGAAGCTGCGCCAGGCCATGCAGATGGAGCTCAAGCGCATCCAGCGGGAGGTCGGCATCACGTTCGTGTACGTCACCCACGACCAGAGCGAGGCCCTCACCATGTCGGACCGCCTCGTCGTGATGAGCGGGGGCCGCATCGAGCAGCTGGGCTCGCCCCGGGAGGTGTACGAGGAGCCCAGGACCCGGTTCGTAGCCGGGTTCATCGGCACCTCCAACCTCCTGTCGGGCCGGGTGGCCCGGGTCGTGGACGGCCAGGCGGTGCTCGAGACCGGCCCCGACGAGCGCATCGTGGTGCCGGTGGTGGGGCCGGCGCCGGCGCGCGAGCCGGTCGTGGCGGGCCAGGTGCTGGACCTCACCGTCAGGCCGGAGAAGATCGCCATGGTGGCGGGTGAAGAGGTGCCCTCCGGGGACGGGTGCAGGGTCCGGGGCCGAGTGGGGGACGTCGTCTACCTGGGCAGCTCGACCCAGTACATGGTGACGACGAGCGGCGGGGCGTCGATGGTCGTGTTCCGCCAGAACCTGGGGTCGGGCGCCGACGCCGCCCGCCCCGGGGACGAGGTGTGGCTTTCGTGGAGGGGGGAGCACTCCTTCCTCCTCGCCGAGAGCGAGCCCGGCGACGGCCTCGCAGGAGAAGGAGGAGACACGGATGAGTGAGATCGTGCTGCCCGGTGACGGGGGAGAGGGGCCCGGCCCCGGGCTCCTCCGGGGGGCGATGGAGCGGCGCTACAGCCGTCGGGACATGCTCAGGATGGCCGGGGCAGGGGGGGCGGCTCTCGGGGCCGGCGCCCTCCTGGCCGCCTGCGGAGTGTCCGGGACCAAGGCCCCGGTCAGCTCGTCCAAGAGCGCGGTGGAGCAGTACTGGGCGGGGAAGAAGCAGACCCCCCAGGTGAACTGGGCCCAGTGGCCCCTCTACATCGACGTCTCGTCGACCAACAAGAGCGACCACCCGTCGATCGACATGTTCGAGAAGAAGACCGGCGTCAAGGTCGACTACTTCGAGGTCATCCAGGACGACGGGCCCTTCTTCGCCAAGGTGCAGCCTTCCCTGTCGGCCGGGCAGTACTCGGGCTACGACGTGGCCACGATCACCAACGGGGTCTACCTCACCAAGTTCCAGGAGCTCGGCTTCCTCGTCCCCCTCGACCACTCCTACCTCACGAACTTCGCGAAGTACGCCGGCGCCAAGTACAAGGACGAGAGCTACGACCCCGGCAACAAGTTCTCGGTCCCCTGGCAGTCCGGGTTCACCGGCATCGGGTACAACCCCAAGTACACCGGCCGGGAGATCAACAGCTTCTTCGACCTGTTCGACCCGAAGTTCAAGGGGAAGGTCGGCATGTTCGCCGACAACGAGGACCTGCCCAACGCGATGCTGGTGGCGATGGGCTACGACCCGGCGAAGACCGGGCCGACCCAGTGGCGCAAGGCGGCCGCGAAGCTGGAGCAGCAGAAGAAGGCCGGCATCGTGCGCCAGTACGGCCACCAGGGCTACATCAACTCGCTCACGAAGGGGGACCTCTGGATCTCCCAGGCATGGTCCGGCGACATCTTCCAGGCCAATGCCTCGGGCGGGAGCCTGAAGTTCGTCATCCCGAAGGAGGGCGGCGTCATCTGGACCGACAACCTGGTGATCCTGAAGGGGACGAAGAACCCGGTCTCGGCCATCGAGCTGATGGACTGGTACTTCCGGCCGGACATCGCCGCCATGGTGGCCGAAGGGGTCAACTACATCACCCCGGTCCCCGGCGCCAAAACGTACGTGCAGCAGGACGCGTCCAGGGCCAGCGGGAGCAACAAGGCCTCCCTCCAGTACATCGCGAACAGCCCCCTCGTGTTCCCGACCAAGGCCGAGTACGCGCAGACGTACCGCTACCGGATCCTCACCAACAAGGAGCTCCAGGTGTGGGACTCGATCTTCGAGCCGATCTACCTGGGATGACCCCAGCATGATCCGGCGCCTGCGGGCCAGGGCCGCCCCGTACCTGCTGGTGCTCCCGGGCGGCCTCTGGCTCGCCATCTTCTTCATCGTGCCGATCGTCGCCCTGCTCGCGCTGTCGCTCGAGACCGGGGACATCGTGAGCGGCTTCACCCAGACGTTCCACTTCGGCAACTACGCCGACGTCCTGTCGCTCTACCACGACCAGTTCATCCGCTCGTTCGTCTACGGGCTGATCGCCACCGCGGCCATGATCCTCATCGGCTACCCGATGGCTTACTGGATCGCCTTCCGGGGCGGCCGGCACAAGTCGACCTTCCTCTTCCTCATGCTCCTGCCGTTCTTCGTGACGTTCGTGCTGCGGACCGTCTCGTGGCAGTTCCTCCTCGCCGACAACGGCGTCGTCCTCGGCACCCTCAAGTCCTGGGGCCTGCTGCCCCAGAGCTTCCACGTGCTGGCCACGTCGTTCGCGGTCATCGCCGGGCTCACGTACAACTTCCTCCCCTACATGGTGCTGCCCATCTACGTCGCCCTGGAGCGGATGGACAAGGGCCTCCTCGATGCCGCCGCCGACCTGTACGCCAGCCGCCGGGCCGCCTTCCGCCGGGTGGTGCTCCCGCTGTCCATCCCGGGCGTCTTCGCCGGGGTGCTGCTCACGTTCGTGCCGGCGGTGTCCGACTACGTCAACGCCGAGATCCTCGGGGGGCCCGGCCAGGTCATGATCGGCAACGTCATCCAGACCCTCTACCTCACGAACAACGACTACCCCTCGGCCTCTGCGCTCTCCTTCGTGCTCATGGCCGCCCTCCTGGTGGGCGTGGTGATCTACGCCAGGGCCCTCGGGACCCGGGACGTGATGGACATGAGCGCGGCATGAGCGGGATCAGCGGCACGAGCGGCACGAGCCGCACGAGCGGCACGAGCCGCACGAGCGGGGCCCCGCCCCTCGCCACCCTGCCCCGGCCGGGGGGCCTCGAGGTGGGGCCCGGGCCGGCGATCGCCCGCGCCCGGGGGG
>JBOGGR010000257.1:0-3256 GCA_050744025.1 Acidimicrobiales bacterium | reverse complement strand
GTCCCCTCACGAAACCAGCGGTAGGCGGTCTGGGGATGAACGCCCTGGCGCCGCGCCCACTCCGTCAGATTCACCACCGCAGCGTATCACTCGATCACTCGTACGCTCGGTGCCACTCACTATTGTGTCAACGGTTGCCTACCCCCGTTGCGGCTGCGGCCCGGCGTAGGCCGGCCGCGGTCCAGTCGATCTGGTGGTGGCTGGTACGGGCCATCGGCACCTCCTTCGCGTCGGCCGCGTTTTGCGGCTTCACGACAGGGGCGTCGGCTGGTCCGGGCTATCAGTTGGCTGCCGTCTCGATCTCTGCGCCCCGCCGGGCGGCTACGTCGCCGGTGACGAACTGGTCCCACTCCCCGGCCTCGACCGGGCGGATGGGGATGGTCGGGTTCTGGTGGGTGGGTCCGCAGCTGGTCTCCGCGGTCCAGGTTCGTAACAGGGCGGCGACGTCTCGCAGCGCCCGGAACCAGTCGAGCGGTGCGGTGGCCGGAGCCGTGTCGGAGAAGCTGGAGCGCTCGTGGTCCCTCAGGGCGACGAGGGCCTCGACGTGGCCGTTATGGCGCCACCAGCACCGGGGGACCACGTGGTGGTCAAGGTGGGAGAAGCGCTGGCACAGCGTCTCGACCCAGGCCCGCAGCTCGTTCCACTCCTGGACGGCGTCGGCGGAGGGTACCCGTGGCCACGAGGTGGGTGTGGAGATATCGCCGTAGTCGTTCGGTGGGGGAAGCCGCGATGAGCTGTTTCCAGTCCTCGATCGGGTTCCGCCCGGGGAGGTCGCCTCCTCGTTCACTCACCGCCCCTCCCCGGTCTTTGCTCGCAGTCGGGCGATGATCACGTCGGTGGCCTGGGCCCGACCGGCCCGTAGCCAGGCCGGGTTGGACTCCGTCACCTGGTGGAGGGCCTCGTGGCAGGGCTTGCGACACAGCGGGACGAGGTCCCCGTCGACCTCGGCCCCGAGCCTGGCGTAGCCGCGGTGGTGCAGGTCTCCTGAGCGCAGGGACCATGGCGCACCGCAGATCCGACAGGTCGGCTCGTCACCGTGGCGAGCGATCCAGTGCTGCCACCACGCCCTGCGCCGCTCCAGTCAGGCGGGGCTTTGGATCCAGCTGGCATAGGCGGCCCGTCGTCGGGCCCGTCGTGGCGACCAGACCAGTCCGGGGCGAGGCTCACGCATCGATCGCCGTCCCTCAACACCACGCCTCGCCGGCCGCCTGCAGGGCGGCGGCGTCGGGCCGGGCGGTCCAGGGACGCAGCGACAGATGATGGGCGGCGCCGAGCGCAACAGCAAGAGGCCCGTTCCAAAGCGGAGCCGGCGCAGCTCGGCTGGCTCCAGGATCGGCCGCCAGCGGGTCGAGGATGAGACCGATCGGCCGGGAGCGTGGGCTTGGCGGGTCTCGGACCACTCAGTCACCACGTGCTCACCGATCAGGCGGCAGAAGTCGGCCAGATCATCGGCATTGGCCGAGCCGCCGAGGACGATCTTCACGATGGCGGAGTCCCAGATGGCCTGGGCCGCCTCCCGCCCCCAACGGTCCCGGGCCTGGGCCAGAAACTGGAGCACCGCCAAGGTGGTGATCCCGGACCCTCCACCTTCGGATATGAGCGAGGGCAGAGAGGGGAGGGGGTAGTTGGTCCCCTCGTCGAGGACCAAGGCCAGGGGCGGGTCCAGGCGCTGACCCGGGGGAGCTGGCCCCCAGCCTGCGGGCGGCGTCGATCAGGTCCTCGATCAACGCTGCGACCGGCGGCGCCGTGGCCGAAGCCCCGCTGCTGTGCCGAGCAGGTACACGCTTCCGCGCATGACCAGCGAGCGGATCGAGCTCCGCGCCTGGCTCGGGGGACGCAGATCGCCGGTTCGGCGCTCCCCCGTCCGGTCTGGCGGGGCGACGACGGCGTCGGTCTGGGCGCTCATGGCGACGACTCCTGCCGGAGGTCGAATCGGTGCGGACGTTCGGTGCTGTACAGCGCTCACTGGCCGCCGGAGGGTCACGCCCGGAGCCGTCGATCTGGCGCAGGCGGCGGCTGCGGGGGTTGTAGGTCTGTGCGAGCGTTCTGTTCGTCACCGCTCCCTGATCGGAAACTATGAGCTATGCGCAGCAGGATTTAGGTCCGGCTTATCGGGACATCCCCTCGGCCTCACCGCTATCTGAACCGGTCGGCGAGCGCGGTCAGCTTGGCGACGTACGCCGGCCAGTCGTAGCCGTCGGGGACATTGGTGCTCTCAGGCTGCCAACCGATCGCCTCGTCGTGCTGCTCGCGCATGATGTCGGAGCAGCGCTTCCTCTTCCTCCCGCCGCCGGCCTCCTTGTGCTCGGTCGCGCCCACTGTCGCCGCTACCGGCTGCCGGCCCGGTCAAGGCTTCAGTGGTGGCTTGTCCCGAGTCCCAGTCGCAACGCAGTACACTGCGTTGCGCCGTATTGCATAGGAGGAAGTCGGGATGACCCGATCAACGACAAGTGTCCGCCTGACGGACGACTTGCGCAAGCAGCTGGCCGTGGTCGCGGCCGACCAGGCCACGACAGTCACCGGGCTGATCGAGCTCTTCGTGCGCGAGGGGCTCGCGTGCGCGGACCACCCGGGCATCGTCTTCAAGCCCGGACCGGCAGGACGACGCGCCGCCCTGGCCGGCGGCCCCGACGTGTGGGAGATCGTCAGCGCTCTCCGGCACGCCTCTGGCACTGAGACCCAGAAGGTCCGCGCCCTCGCCGAGGAGTTCGGCATCCACGAACGGCAAGTCGTGATCGCGCTGAATTATGCAGCGGCCCACCGAGGTGAGGTCGAAGCGCGCGTCCGTGGCAATGACCAGGCCTTGGAGGAGGCAGAGAGGGTCGCCGCGGAGCGTGAGCGGCTGCTCGCGTGAAGTTCCTGGTCGACTCGATGCTCCCGCCGCGCCTCGCCGAGTTGCTCGAGGCGGCCGGCCACGACGCGACCACTCCAACCCGGCTCGGAGCGCACAACCTCCCTGATGATGTCCTCGCCCAACTGGCCTCCCTCCAGGCTCGTGTCATCATCACCGAGAACGCCCGTGACTTCGCAGCTGTGGGCGGCTGCCCGGTCCTGCTGGTGAGGAAGTCCTGGTGGCCCTCAGCGTCGCTGACCGAGAAGCTCGCTGCAGCGGTCGAGCGGTGGGCGACGGAGAACCCCGACCCGGGACCATGGGCCCACTGGCTCTCCGCAGAGCTCAGGTAGGCCGACGTTCCCAGGTCACGAGGCTCGGCCCCTTGCCAGGCCCAGAACCGTGGCCTCCCCTGCAGGTGCGGCT
>JBOGGR010000256.1:0-5698 GCA_050744025.1 Acidimicrobiales bacterium | reverse complement strand
CGCCGGGCGCCCGCCACGCCGGCGGCCGGCGAGCCCTGGGTGGAGCCGGAAGGCAGCTCGTGCCCGGCCAGCCACCCGATCAAGGCCAAGCTCAAGAGCCGCATCTTCCACCCCCCCGGCGCGGCGGCCTACGCGCGCACCGTGCCCGACCGGTGCTACCGGGACGAGGAGGGGGCGAAGGCCGACGGCCTGCGCCAGGCCAAGCGGTAGGAAGGCCCGTGCTCGCCCTCGGAGCCGGGGAGCCGACCCCGCTCGGGAGCCGCCGGGGCCGCCGCAACGGCCCACGGGTCCCGCACCGGGCCCACCGTAACGGCTCACCCGGAGCCGAGGTCATAGCCACATGAGCAACCCCACCGATGCCGTCATCGTCGCGGCCGGGCGCACCCCGGTCGGGAAGCGGGGAGGCGCACTCTCGGCCATCAGGCCTGACGATCTCGGCGCCCTGCTCGTTCGCCAGCTGCTGGACCGGGCAGGCATCGACGGGTCGGTGCTCGACGACCTGGTCCTCGGGTGCTCCACCCCGGTCGGCGAGCAGGGATGGAACCTCGGGCGCCAGGTCGTCCTCCTCGCCGGCCTGCCCGTCGAGGTCCCGGCCATGACGATCAACCGGATGTGCGCCTCGAGCGACCAGGCGGTCCAGATCGCGGGTCAGGCCATCCGCTGCGGGGACGTTGACGCGGTGATGGCCTGCGGCGTGGAGAGCATGAGCCGGGTGCCGATGAGCTCCGACGGGGTCCGGTTCAGCGACCACATGCGGCCCCGCTTCCGGCTCATCCCACAGGGCCGCTCGGCGGAGATGATCGCCGACAAGTGGGCGCTGTCGCGGTCCACCCTCGATTCGTTCGCGCTGGACAGCCACCAGCGGGCCGTGGAGGCCGGGAGCCGGGGGTGCTTCGACCGAGAGCTCGTCCCCGTCGCGACCGAGGGCGAGGGGGGCGCCCGGGTGGAGCTCACCCACGACGAGGGGCCCCGGCCCACCACCTCCGCCCGGCAGCTGGCCGCCCTCCCCCCCGCCTTCGTCGAGGACGGCCGGATCACCGCCGGGAACTCCAGCCAGATGAGCGACGGGGCGGCCGGCGTCCTCGTCATGTCCCGGCGCAAGGCCCACGACCTCGGCCTCCGCCCCCGGGCCCGCGTCGTCCACTCCGTCTCGGTCGGTTCCGATCCCGTCCTGCAGCTGGCAGGGGTCATCGAGGCCACCCACAAGGTCCTGGACCGGGCCGGGCTCTCGCTGGCCGAGATCGACCACTTCGAGGTCAACGAGGCCTTCGCCAGCGTGCCCATGGCGTGGATGGCGGAGACGAGCGTCCCGCACGCGAAGGTCAACCCCCGGGGGGGCGCCATCGCCCTGGGCCACCCCCTCGGCGCCACCGGAGCCCGGATCATGGTCACGATGCTCCACGCACTGGAGGACGGCGGCGGCCGCTACGGACTGCAGACCATGTGCATCGGCCACGGCATGGCGAACGCCACCATCATCGAGCGCCTCGACGCCTGACCGGGGGCCCGGCTCAGCTGGCGCTGACGCTGTGGACGGCGAGGATGCCGGCAGCCAGGCTGAGCTGCTCCCGGACCTCGGCGGCTACCGCCCGGTCGGTGGAGAGGATCATGAGGGCGGTGTTCCCCCGGGCCGAAGGGCCGACGGCCATGCTCGAGATGCTGATCCCGGCCTCCCCCAGCGCCGTCCCCACCACGCCGATCATTCCCGGGCGGTCGTCGTTGTGGACGACGAGCATGTGCTCCGCCGGCGGCACCTCCACCGCGTGGTCCTCGACCATCACGATGCGGGCCTCCCCGGCCAGGCCGGCCAGCGTGCCAGCCACCGCGTGGCCACCTCCCCGCAGGGTGAGGAGATTGACGTAGTCCCGGGCGGTCGCCGTGGTCGTCTCCCGGACCTCGAGGCCCCGCTCGGCGGCCAGCTGGGGGGCGTTGACGTAGCTGACCGGCTCCTCGGTGCCCGCCCCGAACAGGCCCTTCAGGACCGAAAGGGTCAAGATGCGGGTGTCGGCCGCGGCCAGTGCCCCCTGGTACTCGATCTCCAGGCCGTCGGGCAGGCCACCGGCGAGCGAGGCCAGGAACCGGCCCAGGCGCTCGGCCAGCGCCAGGAACGGTCGGACCGTGTCCGAGGCCTCGGCCGCGTTGACGTTGACGGCGAAGGGGACGAACTCGCCGGCGAGGGCCAGGACGACCTGCTCGGCGATCGTGACGCCGGCCTTGTCCTGGGCCTCGACGGTGCTGGCGCCCAGGTGGGGAGTCACCACGACGGAGTCCAGCTCGAACAGCGGCGACGTCGTGGTCGGCTCGGCGGCGAACACGTCGAGCCCCGCGCCCGCCACCTGGCCGGCCCGCACCGCCTCGGCCAGAGCGGCCTCGTCCACAATGCCGCCCCGGGCCGTGTTGACGATCCGCAGGCTGGGCTTGGCCCGGGACAGCAGGTCCTTGCCGATGAGCCCGAGGGTCTCAGGGGTCTTGGGCAGGTGGATGGTGAGGAAGTCGGCCTCGGCCACGATCTCGTCCAGCTCCATGAGCTCGACGCCCATGTGGCGAGCCCGCTCCGGAGCCACGTACGGGTCGTACGCCACGAGACGCATCCCGAAGGCCTGAGCCCGCTGGGCCACCAGCGCCCCGACCTGGCCCAGCCCGACCACGCCGAGGGTCTTGCCGTGCAGCTCCACCCCCTCCCAACGGGAGCGCTCCCACTTGCCGGCCACGAGGGCGGCGTGGGCCTGGGGGACGTTGCGGGCCTGGGCCAGGAGCAGGGCCATCGTGTGCTCTGCGGCGGACAGGATGTTGGACTGCGGCGCGTTGACCACCATCACGCCCCGCCGGGTGGCGGCCGCGACGTCGACGTTGTCGAGGCCGATCCCGGCCCGGCCCACCACGACCAGGTCACGGCCCGCGGCCAGCACCTCCTCGGTGACCCGGGTGGCCGACCGGATGACGACGGCATGGGCCCCGGCCACCGCCGCCACGAGCTGCTCGGGGGACAGGCCCAGCTGGACGTCCACCTGGTGCCCGGCCCCCGCCATGGCCTCGAGCCCGCGCTCGGCCAGCTTCTCCGTGACCAGGATGCGACCCATGCACCATCCTCCCCGATGGCCTCCGGCGCGTGCCAGGCGGCGAGCTGCTCGGCCACCGGGGCCCCCGGGGGAGAGCGGGAGCCGGCAGGGGCGGGAGCCCGCCCCTGGCTCAGACCAGGCCGAGCATGGCCGAGCAAGTAGGCCACTGACCCCAGCCGCTCCCGGCCTGGAGGCGCGCGGCAGCCTGGTCCTGCTCGGCGGGTGAAGCCTGGCTGGGCAGGCCCCGGTACCCGAGGCCGGCCCACGTGGCGGCCGAGAACTGGTAGGCGCCGTAATAGCCGTTACCGGTGTCGGCGGCGTAGTTCCCCCCCGACTCGCACTGCCGCAGGGCGGCGAACGCCCCACTTCCTGCCGAAGGGGCCGGAGCCGGGGCGGCGGCAAGGCTGGCCACGCCGGCCGGGGTGGGGAGGCCCTGGGGCAGGCCCGAACCGCCCGAGGACGCGGAGGACGGGGGCGAAACCGGTGCCGCCGTCTGGGCCGACACCTGTCCCGTGCCCGGGGCGGCCGGGGCGTCGGCCACTGCCTGTCGGTCGGCCACCGTCGCCTGCGCCACGGCCGCCTGCCTGGCCAGCTCGGCCCGGCGGGCGTCGATCACCTGGGCCTGGGCCTGAGCCTGGGCCTGGGCCACCAGCTGGGCGAGCCTCCCCTTCACCTGGGACAGGGTGGCGGCCTCCTCTGCGAAGGTCGCCTGCAGCCCGTGACGGACCGAGAGGATGGCGGAGGCGGCAGCCACGGCCCGGCGCTCCGCCGCTCGAAGGGAGGCCTCGCGGCCCTGCGCAGCCCGCTGGGCGGCGCGGTAGGCGTCCACCGCGCTTCCCAGGTGGGCGGACGTGACCCCCAGGTACACCTGGCCCACCTCGTACGCGTCCGGCGCCTGCGCCAGGATGTCCGTGAACCGGCCGGCCATCCCGATCTGGAGGAAGGCGAGGACGGCCTCCTTGCGGAGCTCGGCGGTGGCCCGCCCCAGCTGGCGCCGGCTGGAGGCCGTGGCCGCCTGGGCGGCGACGACCTGCTCGTCGATGGCCTGGACCTTGTCCTCGGCGTCGACGTACTGGAGCGTGACCCGGTGGACCTGGGCGGCCTGGACCGCCAGCTCGGCGGCGAGAGCCGTGGCCCGGGCCCGGGCGGCACCGACCGGATCGGCAGAAGCCGACCTGGCAGGCATCACCACCATGGGTGCTGCCGCCAGCATCGCCAGCACGGCGGCGAGCGCGACTCCACGCCGTGCCGGCGCTCCGCCCACCGTCGTGCCAGCCGCTGAGGGTCCCCTCACGACGTGCACAACGCCTGCTCACGCTAGCCAGCTCTCCCCGACGGGGCAACCGGGCCGTCACGGGGACGTCATCAGGCCGTCACGTGCGGCGACGGGCCGCGCCCCCGTCCTCAGGCCGCGGGGACGCCCCTGGTCCGGACCTGGTCCACGATCTCGTGGAGGCTGCAACGGTCGCCGGAGTTGTAGATGGACAGCCGGGTCCGGCAGCCCGGCGCGCTGCAGACCCGCCCCCGGCGGAACGCCCGGGGTGGACGGCCACCCCTGGTCAGCGACTCACCCGAGACGACGTCCTGGTCCCGTCCGTGCCCTGGGGTCATGGCCTCGCACCTCACGCTTCTCCCCCGGGTCGCTGGCGGCCCGGTCGTCTCCCTGCCCCTCGCAGGTTCAGTACCCCGCCGGAACGCCCTCAATCCACCCGTCGACAGGCGCCCGGTCAGCCGGATGCGATGCTGGGGGCATGACCCAGCCACCGGTGGCCGCCCGTCGGCCGAAAGTCCTGACCGCCCACGGCGACGACCGGGTGGACGAGTGGTACTGGCTCCGGGAGCGGGACGACCCCGAGGTCGTTGCCCTCCTCGAGGCCGAGAACTCCTACACGAAGGCCAGGTGCGCCCACACCGCCGCTCTCGCCGACGCGCTGTTTGCAGAGATCGTGGCTCGCATCCAGGAGACCGACCTGTCCGTCCCCGTCCGCAAGGGGCCCTTCCTCTACTACGGCCGGACCGTGGAGGGCCAGCAGTACGCCATCCACTGCAGGCGACCGGCCGGCGAGCCCGGCCAGGCCCCCGGCGAGCCCGGCCCCCCCGGCGAGCCCGTCCCCCCCGGCGAGCCCGGCGAAGCCCCCGGCCATGCCGCCGAGCAGGTCCTCCTGGACGAGAACGAGCTGTCCCGGGGACACGACTTCTTCTCGCTCGGTGCCCTCGCCGTCAGCCCCGACCACGGGCTCCTCGCGTACGCCACCGACACCACGGGCGGCGAGCGCCACACCCTCCGGTTCCGGGACCTCACGTCGGGCACCGACCTCCCCGACGTCGTCGAGGACACCTATTACGGGCTGGCCTGGGCCAACGACAACGCCACCGTCTTCTACACCCGCCCCGACGAGGCCATGCGCCCCCACCAGCTTTGGCGTCACCGGCTGGGCCAGGACCCATCACTCGACGTGTGCGTGCACACCGAGCCCGACGAGCACTTCTACATCGGGGTGGGCCGCACCAAGGACGACGCCCTGGTGCTGATGGACATCTCCAGCAAGGTCACCTCCGAGGTCTGGACGCTCCCCGCCGACCAGCCTGAGGGCGCCTTCTCGGTCGTCGAGGCCCGCCGTCAGGGCATCGAGTACGCC
>JBOGGR010000255.1:0-4288 GCA_050744025.1 Acidimicrobiales bacterium | reverse complement strand
GCAGCCGCACCCGCGGCACAAGACCCGACCAGCCAACCGGGCATCCCCAGGCGACCAGGCGACCCAGGACCGTTCGGAGTCGCTCACCGAGCATAACTCACTATTGCTCAGTGATTAGGAACGGTTGTCGACGGGCACCAGCGAGTCGGAGTCCTGGCCGGCCTCCTCCAGCCACGCCTCGACCTCGTCGCGCTCCACGAGCCGTGCCTGTCGGATCAGCCTTCGCAGGCCCATGCGCTCGGGATGGTTGCGCAGCCGCTCCTCGAGGTCGGAGCCCTTGATCTCGGCGATGGCGTCGGTGTTGCGCCCCGCCGCGGCGGACAGCTCCCTCACCACCTGGACGAGGTCGTCGAGCCTGGCCTCGGTGCGGGCCTGGGCCTGCGCCATGGCCGGGGCCAGGCGTCCTCCCTTCTGGCGCCCCTCACATGGCCTCCTTGATGCCCCGGCGGATCAGCCACCAGTTCATGGGGTAGGCGGTGGCGAACCCGACGATCATCCCGACCTGCATCAAGAGCCAGAAGGCGGCGTGGTCGGTGCTCAGGTGGGGGGAAGGGAACAGCACCAGCTGCATGATCGCCATCCAACCGAAGAGGCCGACCTCGAAGGCGGTGAGGGACAAGAAGTCGACCTGGGCCGCCACCCGCAGGCCCTTGCCCACAGGCAGGCCCCGCATGGGGGCGATGGCGAAGAACTGGAAGACGATCCCAAGGCCTAGGGCCAGGGCGTAATCGAAGGGGTACTCGACGGGCAGGGCAAAGCCGACCAGTTGGAGCCCGGCGCCGAAGACCACCCACTCGGCCACCAGGTCGCCCAGCGAGCACCCGGCCCCGCAGTGGCTCACACCCACGGCCACCTGGGCCCAGAATGGCTTGTCCGGCGGGTCGCCGTGAGCCCGCATCCACCGATGCGTCGCGGGCCGGCCCCAGCGCAGGTAAGCGGGCAGCGTCAGGGGCCCGAAGTACAAGGCGGTTACGGGCCAGACCGCCTCCATGATCCACATGCGCTGGCGGTAGCCAAGCCCATAGGTATCGGCGAGCACGAGGGCGGCCGACAGGAGGGCGAGGGCGATCCAGGTCCAGGACGCCACGGTGAGCCAGGCCGGGGGCACGGCCACCCTTGGTCAATCTGCCTCGTCGGGGGCAACGCTGCGCGTCAGGGCCACCAGCTGGCGCAGGCAGTGCTCCCGGAGCGGCTCGGGGAAGTCGGGGGCCAGGCGGTTGAACACCACCCGTCCCTCCTTGCGGGTCACCACCAGCCCGGCGGTGCGCAACAGGCGCAGGCCGTAGCCCACCTGGTCCTCATTGGCGGCTACGGCCAGGGCCAGGTCGCCCACGCACAGCTCCTCGGCCACGTCCAAGGCGTAGAGAACCCGCAGGCGCACGGGGTCGGCGAGCAGGCTCAACATGCCGGTGAGGCGGGCCACGTCGTCGGCATGGGGCAGGCGGTGCCTGGCCCGGGCCACCCGGTCGGGGTCCACCGGGTGGTCGTGGACGAGGTTCTGGGCGCTGGTCATCGGGGTGCTGTCTCCTTGTTGGTCGAGTAGCGGTCGGGGTTGGCAGCGAAGGCGTCCCGGCACCGGGGCGAGCAGAAGTGGAAGGTTCGCCCGGCGTGGTCCTGGCTGGCCGCGGCGCTCTCCGGATGGACGGACATCTCACACACTGGGTCCGTCTCCCGGCCCTCCCCCCCTGGCGAGGGCGAGCTATCACCGGTCGAGGCCCGCTGGCCACCGGAGCCGAGACGGGCCCGGAAGGACTCTGCGCAGTGGTCCGAGCAGAAGTACCAGGTCTCCCCGCCGGCTGGGACCGTGGCCGGCGCCGAGGCTTGCTCCACCTGCATCCCACAGACCGGGTCCTTGGCGTAACCGCCGCCGGCCCCCAGGCGCTCCCGGTTGCGGTAGAGCAGATATAGCCCGGCGAAGGCGGCGATGGCCACGAGGTCCAGGATCGTGGTGTAGTTCCAGCGCCACCCGGTAGCCACCACCACGGCGGGGTGGGTGGCGGGCACCAGATGGGCCGCCTTGAACAGGTACTCGGTGGCCAGCCCGGCTGCTGCCATGGTGGCCCAGAACACCGCCAGCAGGCGCAGGGTGAGCCGACCGCCGTAGTACTTGCGGTAGATGAGCAGCAGGGGGAGCGTGACGAGGTCCCCGAACACGAAGCTCACCGTGCCCCCGAAGCTGATCCCTCCCGACCACAGGGCCGCAGCCAAGGGGATGTTGCCGACCGAGCACACGAAGCTGATCAGGGCGAGGAATGGCCCAAGCACCACGTTCTCGACGCTCGACCACAGGCCGTGGCCGGTGATGAAGATGGCCTGCCAGGCCGAGGTCGGCACGACCACGGCGAGGAAGCCGGCCACCAAGAAGCCGACGAGCAGCTCCTTTCGCAGCATGGTGAGGTCGCTCACCATGTAGCCGGCCGCGTCCGCCCACCCCGCCAGCGTCCGGATCCGCCGGCCGGATGGGAGGGAGGCATCGTCTCCCTTCCCCCCATGGTCGTGCCCCCCTTGGGCCCCACTGCGTCCGGCCAGGGCCTCCCTCGCCCGTTCCTGCGTGGACCGGGGCACGACGCGGGGAAGGACGGCGGCGAGCAGGACGATCATGATGACCCCGCCCACCAGCTCGGCCAGGGCGAACTGCCAGCCGATCAGCAGCCACAGCACCAGGCCCAGCTCGATCACCAGGTTGGTGGAAGCGAACATGAACACCATCGAGGCGGTGAAGTCGGCCCCGCCGGCGAAGAGCGACTTGGACATGGCGCTGGCCGCATAGGAGCACGAAGAGCTGATGGCCCCGAGGGCCGAGGCCCGGGTCACCACCTCGGGGGAGTGGTTGCCCAGGGCCCGGCGCATCTGGGCCCGGGAGACGAAGGCCTGGACGGCCCCGGACAGGGCGAAACCCAGGACCAGGGCCCACAGCGTGTCCCAGAACATGGAGCCGCCCTCGGCGAGGCTCTGGCCAATCGTGTGCAGCACGCTCATCGCTTCCTCCGGTCCTCTACGATCATGGCCACGGGACCCATAACGGGGACAGTCTAGCCCGTATTTCCGTACGGTTGGCCAGATATGGGGCGGGGTGGCCCCTAAGGGTGGCCACGGCCGCCGCGGCGGAGCTGGACCCCGGTGCCCAACGTCCGCGTTGGTTCAGCTCCGACGGCTCCGGTCGCTTCGACCTCGCAGAGCCCGGGGCACCTGCTACCTGGCGGAGGTCGCCCTCGGCGCCCCTCGTCGAGGTCGGCGCCCGCCTCGCCTACATCGACCGGGGGGAAGTCTCCCGTCGCTCCCTCGCGAGCCTCCGAGTGCCCCGCGCCCTGCGTCTAGCCGGCGTGGTCTCGCCCCTGGCCGCCGGCGGAGCGAGCGCCAGGTGCAGCGCCGGCGCCCACTACGAGAGGGACTCCCATCCCTGGGCCCGGCGCTTTGCCGAGGGCGGCTTCGACGGCATCCGCTACGGGCTCAGCCACGAGCCCGGCCTGCGGCTTCTGGGTGTGGCCATCTTCGGTGACGCTGGCGAGCAACCGGGCTTCGGCCCTGTGGAGGACGGCCCCATCCCCGAGGCCCTGGTCGAAGAGGCCGTGGCCCGCTTCGGGTTCCGATACGCCCCGTAGAGCCTCCAGTCTCCATAATGGTCCTTATGGAGAGTACGCTCCGGCCCGTGGCCCCTCGTCGGCGAGGCCTGTCCCCTGACGCACCGTTCCCCGAGTTCGTGGACGCCCACCTGCGGGCCCTCGGCACCAGGAAGCCGAGCCCGCACACCCTTGACGCCTACAGGCGTGACCTGCATGGGGTGGGCGCCCGTATGGCCGAGGCCGAAGGCGTGGAGCTGGACGAGCTCGCCTTGGAGCATCTGACCAAGACGGCGCTTCGGGAGGCCTTCTCGTCCTGGGCGACGGACCACGCGGCGGCCTCCCTGGCAAGGGCCTGGAGCTCCTGGTCCACCTTCTTCGACTTCCTCGTCGCCGAGGACCCAGACCTCCGGGTAACAGGCAGAAATTGTTGCCCTGATCAGGAAGTTTCTGGGTCAAAGGCCTTGCATAAGGACCGCAAGTATGGTAGGGTGAAGTCATGCCGGTCAGCGCTGGGGACAACGAGAGGTCAGCCCAGTTCCCGGGCATGCCGGCTCCCTATGAGCTGTGGCGGGACCGGATGGAGGGTGGCGACGTGGCAGTGAGGTACGGGCCGAACGTGTTGTTCTGCTTCGACCCGGCCGACCGTGGCCTTCGCAACATCGCCATGGTGGCCCTCACCCAGGCCGGCGTGCCCGGCAAGTTGGTGGCCGAGGTGTTCGGGTTCC
>JBOGGR010000254.1:0-3387 GCA_050744025.1 Acidimicrobiales bacterium | reverse complement strand
GTGTGGGGGTCCGTGCTGGTCAACTCGCCGGCGGTGTGGGCACAGTGGGTGAGGTCGAAGGCTTCCAGGATCTCCATGAGTTGCCTGCCAGACGTGGTCATTGGTCCTCCGGTTGGGTGCTCGTCGGGCGTGTGGACGCCATCGATGACACCCCACCGGGGGGCCTTGCTGGTGGATGGTACGGACTTCTGCTGTCCGCCGACGTGGAGAATCTCGTGTCCGTCAGGCGGGAGTTTGTTGTCCGCCTACGTGGAGTATGAGCTGTCCGCTGTCAGACCAACGCGGCCGCGGTGGCACCGATCGGAGCGGCCAGCACGGCTCTGGCGCCGGAGGTCTCCGCTGGGGTCACGTTGCCATCGAGGGTCAGGCCGCTGCCTCCCGGATCCTGATATGGGCGATCAGCGCCGGGTCGAAGCCACAGCCCTCGAGCGCGAGGTCCACGTCGTCCAGGTGACCGAGGGCCAGCCAGTGATCGCCGACGAGGGAGACCACGTGGAGAAAGAAGGGTCGACCTCGATCAGCACCGGGCGCTGGCGAGTGGCCAGCTGACCTGGGGGCCGATCGACGTCAGCGTCGAGGGCGGTGCGACGCTGTTCGAGCGCCCCGCCTGTCGCGCCCCGACTGCCGACTGGCCGGGCCTGTTACGGGGCCTCCCGAGTGCTTCGAGGGCAGGTACAGGCCACCAGGCGAGACCCAACACGCGACCTCCTGGCCGTCTCGGCCATGTCATCTGGCCACCGACCGCCCTCTCGCACTCGCAGCGTCCACCAGGGGGCAATTCCAGCTCCTCTCGGTGGCACTGTGCCACAGCGGCCCCGTGCTCGGCGTCACCCCGGCTCATGCCAGCGACGCCGACGTGGGCACGTCACTGACGCGTCGTCGACGTTGCGACCAGCGCCTATGCCCTCTCTATATCTGTTACTTACCTTACCCTACGTAAGCCAGGGCTTACCAGATGACGGGGTGGTCGCCAGAGTGCAGGGGGGCGGCCGTTCTCCGAGCCGGCGGGCACGTCGGAGGGGTGGAGCTGCCGGTCGGGGCTCAGCTCGCCGGGGGGAAGCGGACCTCCACCGCTTCGTCCCGGACCCGGCCCTCCCAGGCCGGCTGGCTGCGTGCTGCAGGGCCCCGGAGGACGGCGCCGTCAGCAAGGCAGAACACGCTTCCGTGCCACGGGCAGCGCAGGGCCTCCCCTCCCTCGACCAGCTCCCCTTCGTCGAGGGGGCCGCCGGCGTGCACGCAGGTCGCAGACAGGACCCGAACCTGGTCGCCGTGCCTGACCACCACGATGGGGACCCCGCCGACCTCCGCCCTGAAGGGCTTGCCGGCGACGAGCTGGCCGAGACCGACCACCTGGGTCCACTCGGTGGTGCGCTCCTCGAAGGCCGTATGGTCCACCCCGACCCCCCGCCCGAAGGACAGGTGCCCCCCGAGGTAGCTGGACCCGACCGTGAGGCCGAGGGCGGAGAGCCCGAGGAGGACACCGGTCCCCCGCCGCCCCCGCCGGCGAGCCACGTACGAGGCGGCCTGGAGGGAGGTGGCCGCCAGGTTGCCGAGGCCGTGGACCAGGCCGAGACGCTGCTCGGGCCCGTAGGTGTCCGACCAGTCCGACAGCCCAGCCGCAGCCGTCGGCAGCGCCGCCAGGACGCCGAGGGCGGTGAGCCTCCGGGCCCCCCGGCGCGATCCCGGCCCTCCGAGCAGGTCGAGGGCCGCGGCGCTCACCCAGGTGCCGATCGGCAGGTCGGTGAGGAGAGGATGGAGTGGGTGACCGAGAAAGGTGCCGCTCAACGAGTTCTTCACCTGTTGAGGGGCAGTGGCCTTTCCTACGGTCCCGGCCAGGGGGCGGGCGAGCCGATCCAGGCTCTCCAGGCGCTCCAGCGCCTCGACGAAGCGTGACCACGCGGGCATGACGATCCTTTCTCGTGGGCCGGTGCAATGGTGATTCCCGCCCCGGTCCGGCGAGGCGGCGGGATCGGGGACGACCCGGAGCCAGGACCCGGAGCCAAGAGAGCAGGAGCCACAGACTTGGACTAGTTATAGCTAGTGTAAGTGATCCGTGAGCGGGAGGCAAGAGGAAGTTTTTCACCTTCCCGGTCATCCGCCAGCCCTTGCTGGTATAACCTGTCCCTGTGGAGCTGGACCGATCCCTGAACGTCCTGGCCCTCCTGAGCGATCCCGTGCGCCGGGAGCTCTACCGCCACGTCCGGGGGGAGATCGACCCCGTCACGCGAGACCAGGCGGCGCAGGCGGCGGGGATCTCCCGCAAGCTGGCGGCCTTCCACCTGGACAAGCTGGTGGAGGCCGGCCTCCTCCTCGCCGGCTTCCGCTCCCGACCGCATCATCTCGGACGACCGGTGAAGGTCTACGCACCTTCGGAGATGGAGCTGAGCGTCAGCATCCCCGAGCGTCGCTACGAGACACTGGCAGAGCTCCTGGTCCGCGCCGACCTCGAATCCCCCGAGCGCCACGAGGAGACCATCGCCCTGGCCCGGGACAACGGGGAGCAGGTCGGAAAGGCCGTCCGGGCCGAGCGCCGCCTGGGCCGACCAGGACCCGAGCGGACCATCGCCGTCGCCAGGGAGCTGCTCGCCGCGCGGGGCTTCGAGCCCCGGGCGGACGGCGAGGGGGGGCTCTGGCTGGCCAACTGTCCCTACAAGGCCCTCGCCGACAAGGAGCCGGAGCTGGTCTGCGGGATCAACCGCGCCTTCATCGAGGGGCTCGTGCGGGGCCTCGGCAACGGGACCGTGACCGCCTCCCGGGCCAGAGGAGGCTGCTGTGTCCGCCTGTCTCCGCCAGGGCGCTCGGGCGCGTCCGGACGAGCTCTCGCCCGGGGGTGAGGCTTGAACCTGGACCACTCGAGAGAAGGGAGCTGTCATGATCGGTCCAGAGCCGGCTCCAGGTGAACGATGGGTCCCCCAGCCTGCTGCCCACTCCTCGGCCCAGGCTCGTGCCCTCCAGGGTCCCAGGGGGGCTCGTCGTTACCGACCGGGGGCCCCGAGGGCCCGCGTGGCGATCCCTGTCGCCATCATGGCGCTGGCTGCGGCAGCTTGGGGCGGAGCGACCACGACCTCCTCCTCCACCAGCTCCCCCTCCTCCGCCGCCCCGACCGGCTCCACCTCCTCGGCAGCCGGGACGTCCTCCGCCTCCACGGTCTCCAGCGCCTTCACAGGGGGGGGCCGCCATCAAGGTCGCCACCAACCGTTCCTAATCACTGAGCAATAGTGACTTATGCTCGGTGAGCGACTCCGAACGGTCCTGGGTCGCCTGGTCGCCTGGGGATGCCCGGTTGGCTGGTCGGGTCTTGTGCCGCGGGTGCGGCTGCCCTCGGGCCGTGCGGTCCCTGGGTTCCCTGCTTGTCGGCTCGGCCAGGCCGGCTGGTGCCGGCATGGG
>JBOGGR010000253.1:0-15466 GCA_050744025.1 Acidimicrobiales bacterium | reverse complement strand
GCCTCTCCCAGGTGGTCGCGCCAGTCGGCAGAAGCCACCAGGCGCGCTACCCCCGGCGGGGGCGCGGGGCGGGGGGCACGGGCCACGCCGCGGACCTCGACGCCGAGCGGCGCGAGCATGGTCGCGGCCAGGGTCCCCACCGAGCCGAGGCCGAGGACGAGGGCTGTGGCGCCGTCCAGCTCGGCCAGCTGGGGGCTGGGGTCCCAGATCCCGGCGTCGGACTGGCGCACGAAGTGCGGGAGCTGCTTGGCTGCGGCGAGCACGGAGAGGACCACCCACTCTGCCATGGGCCGTGTGTAGTTGCCCACGCCGTTGGTGATGATCACCCCCCTCCGCGCCAGCTCGTCGACAGGAAGCGTGTCGATGCCCACGAAGTCGGTGTGCACCCAGGCCAGGTCGGTCAGGACCTCGACGGCAGTGCGCAGCCATTCCGGCGTGGCTCTGCCCTGGCGCCAGAGGATCTGCACGCCGGCGACGCCTGCAGGGGACAGGCCCCGCTCCGTGTCGACCGTAACCGGCTGGACGGCGACACCCAGCCGACCGGACTCACGCAGCCGCGCCAGCGCACTCTCGACTCCGGGCGGCCCGGCGACGGCCACCACCGCATCTGTCTCGGGCTCCCTCTCGGCCCGGCCCCTTCGGTCCCCCGTCCTCGCCTCGGTCACTGGCCGACCACCTCCGTGGCCATCCTCGCCCGGCTGGGTATAGATGGGCAACTGTTCGCGCGCGGGGGCCAGCTCCCCTGGCACACACACAAGGAGGCACAGGTGGGCGAGTTCCTGACCGATGTCGAGACCATCCGGCGCCAGGCCCGGGAGGAGATGCGGCGGGGGCCCATCCCCGACGCCTACGGCGCCGACCGGGAGCGGGTCCTCGAGGTGCTCAACCAGGCGCTGGCAACCGAGCTGGTCTGCACCCTGCGGTACCGGCGCCACTACTTCACCGCCCGGGGCCTGCAGGCCGGCCCGGTGGCTGCCGAGTTCCTCCAGCATGCCAACGAGGAGATGGGCCACGCCGACCAGATCGCGGCTCGCATCGCCCAGCTGCAGGGCTCGCCGGACTTCAACCCCGCGACGCTGGCAGGCCGCAGCCATTCCGAGTACGTGGAGGGGGAGGGGCTGGTCGACATGGTGAAGGAGGACCTGGTCGCCGAGCGGGTGGCCGTCGCCGCCTACCAGGAGATCGCCCGCTGGCTGGGCGACAAGGATCCCACGAGCCGGCGCCTGGTCGAGGAGATCCTGGCCGTGGAGGAGGAGCACGCCGAGGACATGCTCAGCCTGCTGGAGAAGCTGGGCTGACCGTGCTCTCGCGGCGGCTGTGCGAGCCGCCTGCCCGGCGGCCGACGGGGCCTGCAGCGGCGGGTCGATGACCGCAAAGCTGTTCACCGGCAAGCGAATGCTTGACCTGGGCGCCAAAAAGCTCTTTGATTGCGGGGAACTTCCCCAACGTGCCAGGAGGTAGTGGTGAACAAGTCAGAGCTCATCGAGGCGGTCGGGTCAAAGGCCGGCTTGGACAAGCGTGGTGCAGAGCGGGCCGTGGATGCCTTCGTCGGCACGGTCATGAACGAGGTGAGAGGCGGCAACAAGGTCACCCTGATCGGGTTCGGGACCTTCACGCCCAAGGCCCGGGCCGCCCGGATGGGGCGCAACCCCCGAACCGGTGAGCCGGTGAGGGTGAAGGCGTCCAAGGGTGTGGGGTTCTCGCCGGGCTCGACGTTCAAGTCCGAGCTCAACAGCAGGGCCGGTGCCCGGACCGCGAGCAAGTCCACCAAGGCGGCATCCACGGGCCGGACCACCAAGGCCGCCAAGTCGACCAAGGCGGCCAAGGCGGCCAAGTCGACCAGGGCGGCTGCTGCCACCAAGTCGACGGCGAAGTCGGCCACCAGGTCGCCGGCCCGAGCCGTGGCCAAGTCGGCGACCCGGACCACGGCCAAGCGGCCGGCGGCGGCGAAGTCGGCCAAGTCGACCAAGGCGGCCAAGGCCACACGGTCGACCGCGGCCAAGAAGAGGTAGCGGCCGCAGAGGCTGCCTTCGCTCGACTGCTCCGTCAGAGGTAGCGGCCCCTCCCTTGGTCGACTGCGCCGTCAGAGGCGGGGCAGGAGCTTGAACGCCTCGCCGGCCGTCAGGCCGGCGAGGCGTCCGTGCTCGGCCAGGCGCTCCAGCATCCGGGTCCGGAAGCCGGCGACCTCCTCGGCCGCGTCGGGATCCTCGATGCGCATCGTGGAGCGGAGCTGGCTCCGATGGGCCAGGAGGGCCGCCAGCTTGGTCTCCTCGAACCCGGCGGCGTCCTCCACGTGGTCCGGCTCGTCGGCCTCCCAGAGGAGGAGGGCGGAAGGCCGATGGGGTGCGGCCGCCTGCTCGGGGAAGAAGTGTGGATCCCTCGCCGCGACGATGGAGTCCAGGAGGAGGAAGCCGGCGTTGCGGTGGTCCGGATGGAGGCGGTAGCGCTTCCAGGGGTCGTGGCCGAGGACCACGTCCGGCCTGATGACCCGCAACCAGGAGCACAACTGCCAGCGTTGGCGCAGACCGGCTTCGAGCTCGCCGTCCGGCCAACCGAGGAACACGGCGTCTCCCGTCCCGCCGAGAGCCCGCGAGGCTGCCCGCTGCTCCTCCTGGCGTGTGAGCACCAGCATGGCGGTGTCCTCGTCCGGGTCCCACGAGCCCTTCGAGCCGTCGGTGCACACGAGGTGGTGGATGTGGCAGCCGGCGGCTGCCCACTTGGCGAGGGTGGCGCCACAGCCGAACTCGATGTCGTCGGGATGGGCGCCCACTGCCAGGGCCCGGGCGGGGACGGCGAGGTTGGTGTTCGGTGACGCGACCGGGCCGGCTGCGCCCACCGACCGGCCTCCCGGGCCGGCTGCGCCCCCCGACCGGCCTCCCGGGCCGGTCATGGCGCATCGGTGGGCAGCAGGGGCGGAACCCGGGAGAGCGGGGACCCGACCAGCGCCACGAGGTCGTCCAGGTCGTCGGGGAGGTCGATGTCCCAGGCCAGGCTGGGCTCGCGGACGATCTCTACGGCCAGGCCCGAGCGGACCGCCTCCGCCCAGTGGCGCAGGAAGGACCCCGGTCCGTAGGAGAAGCGGAAACGGGCCGAGGTGGGGATCGAGGCGACATTGGTCCCGTCCAGCCGGCGATCGGGCACGAGCGTGGCCAGCGGGGCATCGACGGGGAGCGAGCCGGGCCGTCCAGCGCCCACGCCGACCCAGGAGAGATCGGTCGCCAGCGGGAGGTCGGCATGGGCGACGGTCACCCGAGCCACCCCTGCCGCGGCCAGGCGTGCAACTCCGGCCTCGACAGCCCGGTTGAGCCCCAGGCCCGGCTCCCAGACGACCACGGCGCCCAGGCTCCGGGCCCAGCTGGCCACGCCGGCGTCGTCGCAGACCACAGCGACAGGAAGCGGCGCCGCCGCGGCCAGGACCCGCCTTGCCATCTCCCTGGCCAGCTCAGCTCGCTCGGGGCCGGGCAGGGCCCGGGCGAGGCGGACCTTCGCCTCCTCGAAGGCCTTGACCGGGACCAGGACCGCATGGGGGCCGAGCGTGGCCCTTCCCGTCACTCCGGCCGCCCCGCCCACGGCCGCCAGGCCAGCAGGCCGCCGGCCGGCCGGCACCGCTCGTCTGCCCGCCCCCGTCGCATCGCTCCCAGTCTACGGACGCCCGCTCTGTACACTTCCGCGGTGACTCGCCCGAGGAGCGCGAGAGCCGCCCCCTCCGACGGTCCACCTTGACCGGCAGCCGCGGCTCCCCGTCGCCGGGGCGCTCTCGCCAGGTGGTCCCCGGGTTGGCCGTCGAGCGTGCCCTCTGGGCCGACGGCCGGGAATGCCTGGTCGGCGTCGACGAGGTGGGGCGGGGGGCTTGGGCCGGCCCCATCAGCGTGGGGATGGCCGTGCTCCCGCACGATCGGCGGGTCTACGGCGTCCGCGACTCGAAGATGCTGGCCGAGGCCGAGCGGGAGCGGCTGTTCGACCGGATCGCCGCCTGGTGCATGGCCTGGGCCGTGGGCCACGCCAGCCACGAGGAGTGCGACGCCCTCGGGATGTCGGCGGCCCAGCGCCTGGCTGCCCGGCGAGCCCTCTCCGGCCTCGGGGTGGAGCCCGAGTGCGTGCTGATCGACGGTCGTTGGGACTTCGTCGGCGCCACCGCGGCGCCGGGACCGCTCGGGGCCCCCCTCCTGACCCGGCGGATCGTGAGGGGCGACGCGACCTGCCTGTCCATAGCCGCAGCATCGGTCCTGGCCAAGGTGACCAGGGACAGGCTGATGCGAGCCGAGGCCGAGCATTTCCCCGCCTACGAGTTCGACCGCAACAAGGGCTACGCCTGCCCGCGCCATCAGATGGCCCTCAGGGCCTGGGGCCCGACCTCGATCCATAGGCGGAGCTGGGTCTTCATGGACCATCTGCCATGGGGAGGCTGCAGGCGGTCCGGGTGAGCGGCGGCTCAGGCCGGTCGGGGCTCCCTCGGGAGGCCGAGGACCCGCTCGCCCACGATGTTCTTCATCACCTCGTCAGTGCCCCCCGCCACCCGCATGCCAGGCGTTCCCAGCATCAGCTCGGACCAGGCGTAGGTGCCCCACTCGCCGGTGTCGGCGCAGAGCCGGGGCCCAAGAGCCAGGGCGACGAGCTCGGCGACCCGGGTCATGTTGTTCGTGAGCGACAGCTTGGCGATCGACATCTCCGGGCCCGGGAGCTGGCCTGCCCGGATCTTCGCCATGGCCCGCTGGTTGGTGTACGCAGCGACCTTGGTGTGGATGTAGACGTCTGCGAGGCGCTGGCGCAGGAGCGGGTCGCCACCGAGGCCGAGGTGCCGGAGCAGCTCGACGAGCCGGGTCGTGCCGAGGTGGAGGGCGCCGGCGCTGAGGGCGCCCACGCCGACGCCCCCGATCGCGGCGCGCTCGTTCAAGAGCGTGGTGAGCGCAACCGTCCAGCCCTCGTTCACGTCACCCAGGCGGTGGTCGTCAGGTATTCGCACGTCGGTGAAGAAGACCTCGTTGAAGGAGGTGCCCCCCGTCATCTGGCGCAGGGGCCGGACTTCGACACCCGGAGCGTGCATGTCGACGATGAAGCCCGTCAGGCCCTTGTGCTTGGGGGCGTCGGGGTCGGTCCGGCAGATGATCTCGCCGATGTCGGAGAGCTGGGCCCCCGAGGTCCAGACCTTCTGACCGCTCACGACCCACTCGTCGCCGTCCCGCCTGGCCCGGCTCTGCAGGCTGGCCAGGTCGGAGCCGGCTGCCGGCTCGCTGAACAGCTGGCAGGCCACGACGTCGCCCCGGTACATGGCCCGGAGGTAACGCTGGCGGGCCGCCTCGGTCGCGTGGGCCAGGATCGTGGGGGCGATCATCCCCAGGCCTATCCCGAACGGCGCCTGGCTGGGGGTGTCGAACCGGGCCTCCAGCGAGGCGTAGATCCGCTCGTACGAGGGAGGGAGCTCGCGCCCCCCGTAGGGAGCGGGGCCGCTGACCCAGCCGAACCCGGCGTCGAACACCTGCCCCCGCCAGGCCCGGGCCGCTGCCAGCTCGGCCAGCTCCTGCTCTCGCGTCCTCTCGGGGAAGATGCCGACGCGGTCCGACCCCTCCCCCCAGGTCGACGTCTCCTCGGTGCTGGGAGCGGAGTGCGACTCGAGGAAGGACAGGGCGTCGGTCCTGAACTGCTCCTCGCTGATCGGTGCCATGTCCCGAGGTTAGGCGGTGGTCCGGCTCCCTCGTGGTCCGTGGCCCGGCTCCCTGGTGGTCCGCCGGCGGCGCTCGGTAGGATGGGCGGCGATGAGCCGGACAGCTGCCTGGACCCTCCGCGCGTCCTCCCTCTGGGCGGTCTGGGTCTGGGGGGTGCTCGTGCGCAACATGGTGGTGGACCGCACCCACCCGGTCGGCTTTCGCGTGGTGCACATCGGCTTGGCCGTCGTGTCCATAGCCTTCGCGGGGGCCACGTGGGCCATCGCCGGGCGGGGTCGCCGGCGGGAGAGGGCCGGTGGGCGGGGCGCCGGGCCTGCCGCTGCCGGGCCCTTCGGCGAGCCAGGGTCGGAGCTGCCCGCTCCCGAGGAGCTCGGCCTCGGCCGCTGAGGAGGCGAAACGGCAGAGGGTGTGGCCCGGCCCCCGTGGCCTCTCCCGGAGGCCGCGGGGCGGCGGGGCGGCGCCCCTCATCTCGGCCCGGCCCCCGCCTCGGAGAGGACCACGTCGAGGGCCAGGGTGAGGCACCGGCACCCGCCGCCCGCCTTCTGGAACTCGTCGACCGGGGCCACGGCCACCGAGAACCCCCACGCCTCCAGCTGGCGTCCCACCCGGGGCGGGCACGCCGGCATGACGATGTTGGATCCCACGACGACGGAGTTGGCGCAGAAGGCCAGGGCCTCGTCGTCCTCCAGGGCCAAGGGCTCGGGGACGAGGGCCTTCACCACCTTGCGCCCGTAGGAGTCGAGGCCGAGGGGGGCCACCATGGCCCGGCGTCCGTCGAGCGGGCAGAACGTCAGGTCGAGGTGGTAGAGGCGCTCGTCCACCAGCTCCACCGATCGCACGGGCGCCCCCGTGAGCCGGGACAGGTGGGCGTGGGAGGCGGCGTCGGAGCGCAGTCGGTACCCGGAGACCAGCACCGGCCCGTCCCCGCCGTCGGGCGAGAAGGGGAGGGCGTCACCGGCCCCCTCGTGGATCAGGTCGGCGGGGAGGCGGTCCACCCGCCAGCCCCGGGCCGAGAACCAGGCCACGTCGTGAGCCGTCTCCCCCTGGCGCTCGGGGTGGCGGAAGTGGGCCGGCACGAACTGGTGGCCGTTCACGATCCCGGCGTTGGCGGTGAAGACGAGGTCGGGCAGGCCGTCCGCCGGGTCCTGGAGCTCGATCCCGGCGCCCGCCGCCTGGAGGGCTGCCACCAGCCCCTCGAACTGGGTCACGGCCCGGTCCGGGTCGGGCCGGACCTCGGCGTGCATCCAGGGGTTGATCTCGTACAGCACGCCGAAGTGATCGGGGCGGCACATGAGGAAGCGCCGCCCCCAGGCCAGCCCCGTCACCGGACCTCCCCGCCTCTCTCCCCGCAGAGGGCGTCGGCCAGCTCCCGGACGAACAGGCCGACGTCGGTGACGATCCCGAGGGCCTGGTGGCTGCCGCGGTCGGCGAGCTTGGTAACCACCGCCTGGTTGATGTCCACGCAGAACGTCTCCACGCGGGCCGGCAGGAGGTTGCCCGTGGCGATGGCGTGGAGGGTCGAAGCGAGGATGAGGGCTGCGCCCAGCCCCGGCAGCAGGTCCCTCATGGCGTCGGCGGCCTCCACGACGTTCGCGTGCACGTCGGGCAGAGGCCCGTCGTCGCGCACCGAGCCCCCCAGCACGAAGGGGACCCCCAACCGGATGCACTCGTGCATCACCCCGCCCGTGATGTAGCCCGCCTCGACGGCGGCGGCGATGGACCCGTGGCGGCGGACCTCGTTGATGACGCGCAGGTGGTTGGCGTGGCCCCCCTCGCTCGGCGTGCCCCGGCGGACCGAGACCCCGAGCGAGGTGCCCAGCACGTTGGACTCGATGTCGTGGGTGGCGAAGCCGTTGCCGGCGAAGAGGACGTCCACCCACCCGCCCCGGACCAGGCGGGCAAGGTCGGGGCCGGCGCCGGTGTGGACCAGGGCCGGCCCGACCACGGCCAGGACGAGGTTGTCCGCGCCGGGGGCCCGGGCCTTCACCTCACGGAGGCGGCCGGCCACCTGGGAGACGACGAGCCCCTTCGGCTTCTCCGACGACACCTCGGAGTTCATGAACTCGAAGTGGGCGCCCTCCCGGCGCCGCTGCAGGGCCTCCACCCGCACTCCCTCGGAGCCGACCACCACCCTGTCCCCGACCCTGACCCGGTGCATGGGGACGGTCCTCACCGAGGGCACCCCGTCCCCGTCCCCTACGACGAGGCCGCAGTCCATCTCCGGGTTGGCGACCGCCACCCAGTGGCCACGGAGCCTGACCCAGGTGGGGAGGTTGGTCGTCGAGTAGAAGCCGGCCGGCAGGACCCCGTCCCGGTCGGCGACGGCCACCTCGGCGTCCCCTTGGCCGACGCGGTTGGCGCCGTGCGCCTGCAGTTCCACGACCAGGGACGCCAGGGTGGCCTCGTCGGGGGCGGTGACCTGGACCCTGGCCCGGCTCACGTCCCGGTTGCTCTTGCCGATGTCGACGTCGAGGACCTGGTAGTCGCACCCGGCCGCAAGGATCAGGTCCAGCACCTTGGCCAGGATCAGCGAGTCGATGATGTGACCATCGACTTCCACGACCTCGGTCTCCATCAGACACCTCCTCGTGCCCGAGGCCGGCCGGGCACGGTCGCCGGGGCCGGGCACGGCGAGCGTAGCCAGGCCCCGACCTCTTCGCCCGGTGCTCGACCGACGCGAGGGCATTGGGGGAGGATGGGGCGTGGTGAGCTTCGATCCCTGGGCCGCGATCCTCGAGCGACTGGACGATGCCGCCAAGCTGACCGGCCTCGACTCGGGCGTCCACCGGATGCTGCGGACCCCCCGGCGGGTGCTGGAGGTGGCGGTGCCGGTCCGCATGGACGACGGCCGGGTGGAGGTCTTCACGGGCTGGAGGGTCCACCACGACACGACCCGGGGACCGGCCAAGGGCGGCATCCGCTTCCACCCGGACCTCGATGCCCGAGAGGTGGCCGCCCTGGCTGCCGCCATGACCTTCAAGACGGCCGTTGTCGACATCCCCTTCGGCGGGGGCAAGGGCGGGGTGCGCTGCGACCCTGCTCTCCTGTCGCTGGGCGAGCTCGAGCGGCTCACCCGGCGCTACACCTGGGAGATCTCGCCGCTGCTCGGGCCCGACCGGGACGTCCCCGCTCCTGACGTCAACACCGACGGGCGCGTCATGGCCTGGCTCATGGACACGCTGTCCATGCTGAAGGGGGAGTCGCTCCCTGGCTCGGTCACCGGGAAGCCGCTGTCGATCGGCGGCACGCAGGGCCACGCCGGCGCCACCTCGACCGGGTGCCTGGTCGCGGCCCGGGCCGCCTTCAACGAGCTGGGGATGCCCGTAGCCGGCGCGCGGGCCGTGCTCCAGGGCTACGGGAAGGTGGGCGGCCCGCTCGGCTTCCTGCTGTCCTCGTCCGGCATGCGGGTAGTGGCGGTGTCGGACGCGGGTGGCGCGGTCCACAACCCAGGGGGCCTCGAGCCGGCCGCCCTGGCCGACCACGTGGCCCGGACGGGCACGGTGGCCGGCTTCGAGGGCGGCGACGAGATCGCCCCGGACAACATCTGGGACGTGGAGTGCGAGCTGGCCGTGCCCGCCGCCCTGGACGGGGCCGTCGACGAGCAGGTCGCGGAGCGCCTGGGGGCACGGGTGGTGGTGGAGGCCGCCAACGGTCCCACGACCCCCGCCGCCGACCCCGTCCTCGAGCGGCGCGACATCGTCGTCGTGCCCGACATCCTGGCCAACGCCGGAGGGGTCACGGCCTCCTACTTCGAGTGGGCCCAGGGCCGCCAGGGCTACGCCTGGGAGGAGGGGCTGGTGGCGAGCCGCCTCCGCAAGGTGATGGAGCACGCCTTCGCTGCCGTGTGGGCCAAGTCCGAGACCCTCGGCGTGTCACTGCGGCGGGCCGCCTACGTGCTGGCCGTGGAGAGGGTGGCGGACGCCATCGAGGCGAGGGGGCTGTTCCCGTAGCTCCAGGGGGTGGCACCGAGGCGGGTGGCACCCGAGGCCTGGTGACCTACACTGGGTAGGAGACGCGGGAGCCCGGCAAGCCGGGCTGAGAGGGCGCCAACCGGGCGCCGACCGCTACACCTGATCCGGGTCATACCGGCGGAGGGAGCGACATGGCCGTCACCGAGGACACTGGGAGCGAGGCCGCCTCCGGCCCGGGCGACCGCAAGGCGGGGCCGGCGAGGGCCAAGGTGTACGTGGAGGGGAGCCTGGGCACCCGGGTCCCGGCCACGGAGGTCAGGCTGTCCCCGTCGTCCGGCCGCGCCGGGCCCGTGCCCAACGCCTCGGTCCTGCTCTACGACACGAGCGGGCCCGGCTCGGACCCGGCCGCGGGGCTGCCCGCCCTGCGCCGGCCCTGGGTGCTGGCCAGGGGGGACGTCGAGGAGTACGAGGGACGGCTGCGCCAGCTCCGCGACGACGGTCGTTCCGCAGTCGCCGGGAGGGCGGTCGACGGCTTCGTGGGCCGCCCAGGCGCCGCCGGCCGCCCCCTTCGGCCGCTGCGGGCCAAGGGAGGCCGGGTCGTCACCCAGCTCCGCTACGCGCGCGAGGGTCAGGTCACCCCGGAGATGGCGTTCGTGGCCGCCCGGGAGGGCATCGACCCCGAGGCGGTGCGCAGCGAGATCGCCGGCGGCCGGGCCATCCTGCCCGTGAACGTCAACCACCCGGAGTCCGAGCCCATGGCCATCGGCCGGCACCTCCTGGTGAAGGTGAACGCGAACATCGGCAACTCGTCGGTCACCTCCTCGATCGCCGACGAGGTGGACAAGCTGACCTGGGCCACGCGCTGGGGCGCCGACACGGTCATGGACCTTTCCACCGGACGGGACATCCACACGACCCGGGAGTGGATCGTGCGCAACTCCCCGGTGCCGGTGGGGACGGTGCCCATCTACCAGGCGCTGGAGAAGGTGGACGGGCGGGCCGAGGAGCTGACCTGGGACGTCTACAGGGACACGGTCGTCGAGCAGTGCGAGCAGGGCGTGGACTACATGACCGTGCACGCCGGGGTGCGGCTCGCCTACATCCCCCTGACGGCCAGGCGGGTCACCGGCATCGTCAGCCGTGGCGGCTCGATCATGGCGGCTTGGTGCCTGGCCCACCACGAGGAGAGCTTCCTCTACGCCCACTTCGAGGAGCTGTGCCAGATCCTCGCCGCCTACGACGTGAGCTTCTCGCTCGGGGACGGGCTGCGGCCCGGGTCGGTCGCCGACGCCAACGACGACGCCCAGTTCGCCGAGCTGCGCACCCTCGGAGAGCTGACCGAGGTCGCCTGGCGTCATGACGTGCAGGTCATGATCGAGGGCCCGGGCCACGTCCCGATGCACAAGATCAAGGAGAACGTCGACCTCCAGATGGAGGTCTGCCACGAGGCGCCCTTCTACACGCTGGGCCCCCTCACGACGGATGTGGCTCCCGGGTACGACCACATCACCTCGGCCATCGGAGCGGCGATGATCGGCTGGTACGGCACGGCCATGCTCTGCGACGTGACGCCGAAGGAGCACCTCGGGCTGCCGGACCGCCAGGACGTGAAGGAGGGCGTCATCGCCTACAAGATCGCCGCCCACGCGGCCGACCTGGCCAAGGGCCACCCAGGTGCCCGGGCGTGGGACGACGCCCTGTCCAGGGCCCGGTTCGAGTTCCGCTGGGAGGACCAGTTCAACCTGGCCCTCGACCCCGAGACGGCTCGTGCCTACCACGACGAGACGCTGCCGGCCGAGCCGGCCAAGACCGCCCACTTCTGCTCGATGTGCGGGCCCAAGTTCTGCTCGATGCGCATCAGCCAGGACGTGCGGGACTACGCCGAGGCCCACGGGCTGGGCGTCGAGGAGGCCATCGAGGTCGGCATGCAGGAGAAGTCGGTCGAGGTGATGGCCCTGGGCGGCGGCGTCTACCACCGGCCGTGAGCCCGGCCGTGAGGCCGCCCCTGAGCCCGCCCCTCGGCTAGGTTCGGCGGGGTGGCTGTGCAACCGCGTCAGCGGCCACGGCCGATCGTGGCCAGCCTGGCAGCCGAGCTGGTCGACGACCTGCCGGCCATGACGGACCGCCTGGTCGAGCTCATCAAGGCGACCGACGCGGACTACGCGGGCCTGGACCTCGAGGACCTGACGCACAAGGTGTGGGAGAACCTGCACAGCTCGCTGAGCGACCTGGCTGCCGAGAGGCCGGTGAGCACCGCCTCGGCCCGGGAGACGGCCAGGCGGCGCGCCGACCAGGGTGTCCCGCTGGCCTCGGTCTTGCACGCCTTCCGCCTCGGTTTCACGGTGATGTGGGACGCCATGGTCGACCGGGCCCCGAGCCACAGCCCTGAGGGCCTGCGGGACCTGGTGGGGGCGGCCAGCACGGTCTGGGCCGTCGTCGACACCCACTCGGACGTGGTGACCGCCGAGTACCGGGAGGCGTTGATCGACCTGGGCCGGCGCGACGAGCAGCGGCGGACGCTCGTGCTCGACGCCCTGCTGGAAGGCCGGCCCGGCGACTGGAGCATGCTCAACGGGAGCCTGCGGGCGCTGGGCCTCCCGGACCACGGGCCGTACGTGGTCGTCTCCGCCGAGGCCGTCGGGGCCAGCGCCGAGCCCCTCCCCCAGGCGGAGCAGGTCCTGCGCCGGGGCGGTGTCCAGTCGGCGTGGCGGCAGCGGGCCGGCGAGCAGGTCGGCCTGGTCGCAGCGGGTGCCAGGTCGCCGGCTCCCCCCGTGAGCGCCCTGCTCGGCTCCATAGCGACCGGCCGCGTCGGTATGAGCCCCGAGTACGACGACGCCATGGACACCGCTCGTGCCCTCCCGTTGGCGACCATCGCCCGCCGGAGCCTGCCCCGAGGTGCCGTCGGCGTGGCGACGCTCGACGACCACCCGATAGCGGCCCTGGCGGCCGCGTCGCCGGAGATCGCCGCCCGGGTGGCCCGGCTGGTGCTCGGCGGGGTGGTCGACGCCGACGCCGGCGAGCGCGGCCTCCTCCTGACGACGCTCGAAGCATGGCTCGCCGCCGCGGGCAACGCCACCGAGGCGGGGCGGCGCCTCTACTGCCACCGCAACACCGTGCGCAACCGCCTACGCCGGCTCGAGCAACTGAGCGGGCGCTCCCTGGACGACCCTCGAGGGATGGCCGAGCTCGTGGTCGGCGTCGAGGCGTACCGGCTGCTCGAGCCCGAGGTCCTGGGGTCCCCCGCGCGGTAGGGACGCCCGGCCCGCCCGGCCAGGCAGCGGGGGCCCGGGGGTGCACAACGATGCCGGGGCAGATCTGTCCCCCCGACCAGCGCAAGCGACGCTCGGGCTGGGCGATGGCGTGCAACAATCGGCGGCGATGACAACCGGGGGGTTGACGGTCAGCGACGTCACGGTCAGCTTCGGGGGCCTGACCGCCCTCGACGCGGTGTCGCTGTCGGTGGACCCAGGCGAGATCGTGGGGGTGATCGGCCCGAACGGGGCCGGCAAGACCACGCTTTTCAACGTCATCTGCGGGTTCGTGGCTCCGGACCGGGGGGAGCTGACGTGGCAGCAGCGGCCGTTGAGGCGCCACCGGCCTCACGACCTCGCCCGGCTCGGCATCGCCCGCACCCTCCAGGGGGTCGGCCTGTGGCCGGGCCTCACCGTGCTCGAGAACGTGATGGCCGGCCTGCACACCTCGGCCCGGGCCGGGCTCACCGCCGCCACCCTGGGCCTGCCCCGCTCGTCGCGGGAGGAGAGCCGCCTCCGGGGGGTGGCCATGGCCGCTCTCGACGAGCTCCGGGTGGGCCACGTCGCGGGCGCCCTGCCCGGCTCGCTCCCCTACGGCACGCAGAAGCGGGTGTCGATGGCCCGGGCCCTCGCCAACGACCCCACCCTGCTCCTCCTGGACGAGCCGGCGAGCGGGCTCGGGCCGGCGGAGATGGAGGAGCTGGGGGGCCTGGTCGAGGGCCTGGCGGACCGGATGGGGGTGCTGCTGGTGGAGCACCACATGGACCTCGTGATGGGCGTGTGCCACCGCATCGTGGTGCTCGACTTCGGGCAGGTCATCGCGAGGGGGACGCCGGACGAGGTCCAGGCCGACCCGGCGGTGGCCGAGGCCTACCTGGGCGGCGGAGCCGCCGGGGACGCCGCCGGGGGCTGGGTGGGGCATGCTCGAGGTTAGGGACCTCACCACGTACTACGGGGCCGTCCGCGCCCTCGAGGGCGTGTCCCTCACCGTGGCGGACGGCTCGATCACGGCTGTGCTGGGGGCGAACGGGGCCGGCAAGACCACCCTGCTCCGGACGATCACCGGCCTGGTGCGGCCCGTCGCCGGCTCCGTCGCCTACGCCGGCAGGGAGCTGACCCGCCTTCCGGTCGAGGACATCGTGCGCCAGGGCGTGGCCCACGTGCCCGAGGGCCGGGGCGTCATCGAGGAGCTGACGGTCGAGGAGAACCTGCGCCTGGGCGCCCTGTGGCGCAAGGACCGTGAGGACAAGCAGCGGGCCCTGGAGGAGGTGTACTCCCTCTTCCCGGCTCTGGCCGAGCGGCGGCGGCAGTCGACGTTCACCCTGTCGGGGGGCGAGCGCCAGATGCTGGCCATCGGCCGGGGGCTCATGGCCCGCCCCGAGCTGCTGCTCCTGGACGAGCCGTCGCTCGGGCTGGCCCCGCTGGTGACCGGCCAGATCATGGCCCTGCTGGCCGACCTGGCGGGGCGGGCCAAGCTGACGGTCCTCGTCGTCGAGCAGAATGCTGCCATCGCCCTGTCCATCGCCGACCAGGCCGTGGTGCTCAACCTGGGGCGGGTCGTCGCGGCCGACGCGGCAGCCGCGGTGGCCGCCGACCCCGACCTGCGTCACCATTACCTGGGGTTCTGAGGGAGGAGACGATGGGCCGCTTCGTGGACCTGACGCTGAACGGGGTCACGCTCGGCATGATCTACGCCGCCGTGGCCCTGGGGCTGGTCCTCATCTGGCGGGCCACCCGCATCATCAACTTCGCCCAGGGCGGGATGGCGATGTTCACGACATACGTCGCGGTGTCCCTGATCGACCGCAACGTCGGCTACTGGATCGCGTTCGTGGTGGCCCTCGTGACCGGGCTCGTGTTCGGGGCGGTGGTCGAGCGGGTGCTGGTCCGCCCGGTCGAGAACAAGCCGCCCATCAACGCCGTCATCGTGACCCTCGGCCTGCTCATCCTGGTGGAGGCCCTGGCCGGGGCCATCTGGGGCGGGGGCGACCGGTCGTTCCCGGCCTATTTCTCCCAGATCGGGATCAAGGTCGGGGGCCACCAGATCGCCTTCTCGAGCTTCGACATCTTCGTGCTGGTGGCCGTCGTCGTGATCCTGATCGCCCTCGCGTTCCTCTTCCAGCGCACCCAGGTCGGCCTCCGGATGCGGGCCGCGGCGTTCGCTCCGGAGGTGGCGCGCCTCCTCGGCGTCAGGGTCGGGCGCATCCTGACCCTCGGGTGGGCCCTGGCCAGCCTGGCCGGGTCGCTGGGCGGGGTGCTGGTCGCCCCGAAGGTCCTCCTCTACCCGAACAACATGGACGCTGTACTCGTCTTCGCCTTCACGGCTGCCATCATCGGCGGCCTGGACAGCCCTCTCGGAGCCCTCGTCGGGGGGCTCGTGACCGGGCTGGCCCTCTCCTACGTCGGCGGGTACCTCGGCTCCTCGCTCGAGACCGTGGGAGCCCTGGTGATCCTGCTGATAGTCCTCATGGCCAGGCCCGAGGGGCTGTTCACCCGCTCCCACCCGAGGCGGGTGTAGGCGGATGACCACGGAGCCGAGGTCGCCGTCCAGAGCGGCCGGGGCGCCGGCCCGCCCGGTCGCGCCTGGCGGCGCCCCGGTCACGCCGGACGCGCCGGACGCGGCGCCGGACGGCCCCACGGC
>JBOGGR010000252.1:0-2126 GCA_050744025.1 Acidimicrobiales bacterium | reverse complement strand
CCCCCACCCTCTGCCTCACTCCTCAAAGAACCCCCGGGAGACCAGGCGTTCCTCGCCCAGCGCCCACTCGTTCTTCCGTTCTGCGCTGGTTTCAGGGTGAGTTAGGTTAGTTAGAGAGCAAGCGGTGGCCCTCATCCGCACGGACGGCGTCGCTCCCCTTCGCGCCTGTGCCCTCAGGCTCGGGGACGGCTCCCCGGGGTCGCCTGCGGCCGTCGCCCCATCCCGACTGGGTCCCGCCGATGCTGGCCGCCCTCACCGACCGGCGCTTATTTGCGGGATTAGAGACGGGATCGCGACGAAAGCGGTAGCCTCAGCCTCATGGTCACCGCCTTCGCCGACGAGGCTGTCCGGATCCACCGGGTCGCTCACCTCTCTGACGTGCTGATCGCCGAGGCGGTCGGGGCGAGGCCGAGCACCGTGCGTGACTGGCTCAAGGGCCGCAGCTCGCCGACCGGGATGCGGGCGCGACGCCTGGCCGAGCTGGCGGAGATCACCGATCGCCTGGCGCGGGTGGTCGACGCCCGCTACATCCCGGTGTGGCTGGTCAAGCCCGTCGGGGCCCTCGACGACCATGCTCCCATCGAGCTGATCGCCGGCGGCGAGGGTCGCCAGGTGGCCCGACTCGTCAGTAGCCTCGAGTCGCCCGGCGCCACGTAGCCCCGCTTGGCACTCGAGGTCGACTCGACCACCGTGCAGGGGCGGTGGCTGCGCCATGTCCCCGCCGGTGTGGATCCCGCCCGGCGCCCCGACCCGCCCGGCGACAACCGCTGGCAGCACGGCCAGGTGGTGGACGCCCTGTACCTGGCCGACAGCGCGTTGGACCGCCCTGGCCGAGTGGTACCGCCACCTCGCCGAGGCCGGCATGCCGCCACACGTGTCACTGCCCCGCGACCTGTGGGGCTACGACGTGGCGTCGCTGGTGGTGGCCGACCTCTCCGACCCCGATCGGCTCGCTGGGGTTGGCTTGCCTCCGCCACGGCCGGGTGGGAGAAGTTGGCCGGCCTTTCAAGCCGTCGGCGAGCAGCTTCAGCGCCAGGGCTGGCGCGGTCTGCTCGCACCGAGCGCAGCGCGTCCCGCCAGTCATGTCCTCGTCGTCTTCTTGCCCGAGACGAGGATCCCCGTCGAGCTGGTCGCCGCCGGCTACACGCGTGTCGCAGAACCGCCAGCCCCGCCAACCGGGATGCGGACCTGACCAGCTGGGATTGATCAGGGAGCTGGCCGAGATCGGCCTCGGGCCGCTGGGCGCCTCGGGCCGCTGGGCGCGGAAGTCGTGGCCGAGGTCGTCCGCCTGCGACGCCATCAGCTACGCTCCCGCCGCCCCGGCGGTCGCATCCGCCTGCCGGTGAGCAAGGAGGCCGAGACAACCGCCCGGTCGCCGCCTCGGCCGGCCTGGACGGCGCCCGGTGGGTGGACCTGGGGCTACGCCACCTCGGGCCGCGCTGCGGGACCCGGGCCAGGCCGCCACCGGGACGAGGATCAGCCCGCCCGATCGTGGAGGCCTGCTGGCCCCTATCGCTGCTGGAGGCGGACGTCGAGCGAGTCCCGCAGGGCGTTGCCTATGAAGACGAAGGCGACGACGGTGAGCACGATGGCGATCCCGGCCGGGTACACCAGCCACCAGTACCCGTCGGAGAGGTAGTTGAGCCCGTTGGAGAGGATGTCGCCCCAGCTTGCGTGGGGGGGCGGGATGCCGAGGCCGAGGAAGCTCAGGTTGGCCACGATGAGGATGGCGTCGGCCACCTGGAAGCTTGCGTTCACGACGATCACGCTGATGGCGTTGGGGATGATGTGGCGCCCGACTATCCGCCAGCGCCGCCCGCCCATCACCCGCACCGCCTGCACGTACTCCCTCACCCTGAGGGTGAGGGTCTCCCCCCGCACCAGGCGGGCCGGGACCAGCCATGCGAGCAGCGACAGGATGACGATGAGAAGGCCCAGGTTCGGGGTGAAGATGTTGACGAGGATGAGCAGGAGCACGAGGACCGGTATGGAGAGCAGCGCGTCCACGATCCTCATCATGACGGCGTCCACGACGCCCCCGACGAAGCCGGCGAAGGCTCCCCAGAGGGTCCCGATGCAGGTCGTCATGATGGCGACGGCGAACCCGAGCTCGAGGGAGGACTGGC
>JBOGGR010000251.1:0-14352 GCA_050744025.1 Acidimicrobiales bacterium | reverse complement strand
GCCCCGGGCCGAGCCGGCCGCGTCCCCCGCGAGGCGGCCCCGGGCCGAGCCGGCCGGGCCCCCCGCCGGGCCGGGCTCAGATGTCGGCATCGGCGGCCTCGGGGACCGGGCCCTCCCCCCGGCGGGGCAGGGCGGCGAAGACCGGAGGAGGCTCGCGCCACACAGGAGGAAGGGTGCCGGCTCGGGCATCGGCTATCGCCCGCCACACCTTCTCCGGGGTGCACGGCATGTCCAGGTGGCGCACGCCGAGCGGCGAGAGGGCGTCCACCACGGCGTTCTGCACGGCAGGCGTCGACCCGACGGTGGGCGACTCGCCGATCCCCTTTGCACCGAGGGGGTTGAGGGCCGTCGGGGTCTCCGTGCTCGCGACCTCGAACGACGGGAGCTCGGCGGCGCTCGGCATGGCGTAGTCGGCCAGCGTGCTCGTGAGGGGGTTGCCGTCGGCGTCGTGGACCACCTGCTCCCACAGCGCCTGGGCGATGCCCTGGGCTATCCCCCCGTGCTGCTGGCCGGCCACGATGAGGGGGTTGAGGACGCGCCCGCAGTCGTCGACCCCCACGTGGCGGCGGGGCACCACCCGCCCGGTCTCCATGTCCACCTCGACCACCGCCACATGGGCGCCGAAGGGGAACGTGGCGCCGTGCTGCTCGAAGTCGAGCGCGGCCGCGAGGGGCCGGCCCTCGGCGCCGGCGGCCCGGGCCACCTCGGCCCAGGAGAGGGCTGCGGCCGGCACCCCGGCCACCCCGAGGCGGCCGTCGCCGGTGGCCACGATGTCCTCCGGCCCGGCCTCGAGCAGCCGGCCGGCCACGTGCCGGGCCTGGTCGAGCACGGCCCGGGCAGCCTCGCCGACGGCGCAGCCCCCGACCTGGAGGGAGCGGGACCCGCCGGTGCCCCCACCTCTTGGCACCAACGCCGTGTCGGACTGCACGAAGCGGACGGCCTCCATCGGGATCCCCAGGCGGTCGGCCACGATCATGGCGAACGAGGTGGCGTGGCCCTGGCCGTGGGCCGAGGTGCCCACCTTGACGGTGGCGGTGCCGTCCGCGTCGACCTCGACGGACGCGTACTCGCTCCCCATCCCGCCGGCGGTGATCTCCACGTACGTGCTCACGCCGATCCCCAGCTGGACCCGGTCGCCGCGCCGCCTCCGCTGCGCCTGCTCGGCCCGCAGGTCGTCGTAGCCGGCCAGGCGCAGCGCCTCGGACAGGGCCAGGTCGTAGGCGCCGCTGTCGTACCTGGCCCCCGTCGCGGTCGTGAGCGGGAACTCCTCGGGCGCGAGGAAGTTGCGCCGGCGGATCTCGACGGGGTCGATGCCCAGCTCGTCGGCGGCCATGTCGAGCACCCGCTCCAGCATGGCGGCGGCCTCTGGCCGGCCGGCGCCGCGGAACGCGCCCATAGGGGTGGTGTTGGTGAGGGCGACCGCGACGTCGTATGCGATGGCCGGGATCCGGTAGACACCCTGGGCCATGGTCCGGGTGGGGCCCATGGCGAGCGCCCCCCCGAACCCGCCGTATGCGCCGGCGTCTCCCACCATGCGGCACCGGAGGCCGACGATGCGGCCGTCGCTGCGGAGGCCCAGCTCCACGTACTGGACCTGGCCCCGGCCGTGGGGCATCGCGACCAGGTTCTCCGAGCGGGTCTCCACCCACTTCACCGGTCGCCACAGGCGCCTCGCCACGGCGATCGCCGCGCTGTGCTCGGCGGCCACGCCGGCCTTGCTGCCGAAGGCCCCGCCCACGTGGGGGGCGACGACCCGGAGGGCGGCCGGGTCGATGCCGAACAGCCTGGAGGCCATGCGGTGGAACAGGTGGGGCATCTGCGTCGACACGTGCACGGTGATCTCGGGACCGGTCCCGTCGCGGCCGGGCTCGACGGCTATGGCGTTTCCCTCCATCGGGACCACTGCCACCCGCTGGTTCTCGAAGCGGCCCCGGACCACCACGTCGGCCCCGGCCAGCGGGTCGGCGTCGTCCCCCTCGCGGCTCCCGGCCGCCAGGTTGGAGCCGATGGCCTCGAACTGCACAGGCGCCCCGGGCGCCAGGGCCGCCTCGGGGTCAACGACCGGGACCAGGGGCTCGAAGTCCACCACGACCCGCTCGGCGGCGTCGGCCGCGGCCGAGCGGGTCTCGGCCACCACGGCTGCCACCGCCTCGCCCACGAACCGGACCTTGCCATCGGCCAGGGGCGGCCGGGCGCACGCGTCGTGGAGGACCATGAAGCCGTGGTGCGCGGGCACGCCGAGGTCCGCGGCGGTGTAGACCGCCACCACCCCGGGCTGGCTCAGGGCTGCGCTGGTGTCGACCCGGCCGAGACGGGCGTGGGCGACGGGCGAGCGCACGAAGGCCAGGTGGAGGACGCCGTCGATCTCCAGGTTGTCGATGTACGTGGCGCTCCCCCGCAAGAGGTCGGGGTCCTCGAGGCGCACCACTGCATTGCCGAGCAGGGATCCGGGCACCCGGCCAATGTAGGCGGCGCTCCCGGCGCCGGGCCCCTACGGTCTTGGCGATGCGCTACCGACAGCTCGGAGACTCAGGGCTCACCGTCTCGGTCGTGGGCCTCGGGTGCAACAACTTCGGCAGCCGGCTCGACCTGGACGGGACCCGGGCCGTGGTCGACGCCGCCCTGGACGCCGGGGTCACGCTCTTCGACACGTCCGACTCCTACGGCCAGGGCGGGTCCGAGGAGCTCCTGGGCGAGGTCCTGGCCGGCCGCCGGGACGAGGTGGTCCTGGCCACCAAGTTCGGTAGCGACATGGGTGCCGCCAACGGGCCCGCCTGGGAAGCCCGGGCCTCCCGGCGCTACGTCCGCCGGGCCCTGGAAGCGTCGCTCCGGCGGCTGCGCACCGATCACATCGACCTCTACCAGCTCCACCGCCCCGACGGGGTGACCCCGTTCGAGGAGACCCTCTCGGCCCTCGACGAGGTCGTGCGGGAGGGGAAGGTGCGGTACGCCGGCTCGTCCAACCTGGCTGCCTGGCAGGTCGCCGACGCCGACTGGCTGGCCCGGGACCGGCGCACCGTCCGATTCGTGAGCGCCCAGAACCACTACTCGCTGCTCCACAGGGGCGCCGAGGCCGAGCTGGTGCCGGCCTGCCTCCACCACGGCGTGGGGGTCCTGCCGTACTTCCCCCTCGCCGACGGCTTCCTCACCGGCAAGCTGCGGCGGGGCGGCCAGGCTCCCGCCGGCAGCCGGCTGGGTGAGGAGCGGGTCAGGGCGAGGCTCCCCGCCGGCGCCTTCGACCGCCTGGAGGCGCTCCAGGGCTTCGCCGCCGAACGGGGGGTCACGCTCCTCGACGTGGCGATCGGGGGCCTGGCCGCTCAGCCCGCGGTCGCCTCGGTCATCGCCGGGGCCACCCGGCCGGAGCAGGTGGAGGCGAACGCCGCCGCCGGCGAGTGGCAGCCGGCGCCCGACGACCTGGCCGGGCTCGACCGCGCCGCGCCGGCGCCGAGGACGGGGTAGCCCGCACCGGGCCTCGCCTGCGGCCAACCTCGGGGCCGAACCCCGGGCTCCTCTGGCCCCTCCGCCTCACCCCTCGCTGGCCCCTCCGCCTCACCCGTCGCCGCCCCCTCCGCCTCACCAGTCGCCGGCCGCGACCCGCCCGGCACTCAGGCGGAGCCGGTCGTCGCAGGCCCCGGCCACCTCGGGGTCGTGGGTGGCGACGACGACTATCCGCCCCCGGGCAGCCTCGGCCGCGAGCAGGCCGACGACGAGCTCCCGGCTCCCGGCGTCGAGCTCGGCGGTGGGCTCGTCGGCCAGCAGGACCGGGGCCTCGAGAGCCAGGGCCCGGGCCAGGGCCACCCGTTGCTGCTGGCCGCCGGACAGCTCCTGGCTCAGGTGGTCGGCGACCTCCCCGAGCCCGAGGGCGGAGAGCGCCGAGCGGCAGCGGGCCCTGATCTCGGGGCGGGGGAGGCGGCGGGCCTGCAAGGGGACGGTCACGTTCTCCGCCGCGGTGAGGGTGGGCACGAGCCCCAGGCTCTGCAGCACGACGGCGCTCGGGGCGGGGCCGTCCCTCTCCTCCAGGGGGACCCCGTCGAGGAGGACCCGCCCGGCGGCCGGGCGGTCCAGGCCGGCCAGGAGCAGCACCAGGGTGGTCTTGCCCGATCCCGACGGCCCCACTACGGCCAGGGCTCGCCCGGCCCGGGCGCAGATGCCGACGCCGTCCAGGATGAGGCGGCCGCCGGCCTCGTAGCGGAGGCCCTCGCCCCGCAGCTCCCGGGCGGGCGGGGACGTCACGTGTCGGGCTCCGCCCGGCGCCGGGCCAGCTCGACCCTGTCGCCGTGCCGGCGGAGCCGGACCAGGCTGCCGGGCGGGAAGGCGGCCCGGAGGTCGGGAGGGAGCTGGAGGCTGCCGTCCCGGCCGACGACGGCGTACTCCTCCCCGCTGCGCCCCTCGGTGCCGATGCGACCGTCGCGGATGGTGACGGTGCGGGGGACGGCGGCGGCCACGGTGGTGTCGTGGGTGACGACCACCACCGTGATCCCGAGGTCGGCGTTGAGCCGGCGGAGCAGCTCCATGACCTGGTCCCGGCTGGTGGCGTCCAGGTTGCCGGTCGGCTCGTCCACCAGCAGCAGGCGGGCGCCCGTCGAGGCCCCCACGGCCAGTGCCACCCGCTGGCGCTCGCCGCCCGAGAGGGTGGCCACGGCCTGGCGGGCCACCGCCTGGAGGCCCAGCCGGTCCAGGAGCTCCCCAGGGTCGGCACGCCCCCGGCGGTCCCGGCGCCCCTGGCCCCGCTGCGCGAAGCGAACGTTGCCGACGGCGTCGGCATAGGGCAGGAGGTTGCGGCCGGCGCCCTGGAGGACCAGGCCGACCCGGCTGGATCGCAGGCGGAGGAGCTCCCGGGCCCGGAGGCTGCCCACGTCCACCCCCCCGACGAGCACCCGTCCTGCCGAGGCCCGGAAGAGGCCGGCGAGGAGCCCGAGGAGCGTGGACTTCCCCGAGCCCGACGGCCCGAGCAGGGCCACCAGCTCACCGGGCTCGACGTCCAGGTCCACCCCCCCGAGGGCCACTACGTCCCCTTCCGGGCTCGGGTAGATGTGGACGACCCCCTCGCAGGCGAGCCCGACGCCCCCGCCGCGGTCACCGCGACCCGGGCCCTCCCCCGGGAGGAGCGCCGGCCCCCTCACTCGGCCTCCACCCGCAGCCGGGCCGGCGAGATCTTGGCCAGGACCCCGAGGGTGGCGAGGACGGCGGTGGCGGCCAGCAGGAGGGCCGCGCAGGCGAGGAACGCCCCGAGCACCGCTCCCGGCCACCCGAGCTGGAGCGGTGGCCCCGACGACGTGTCGATCAGCTCGGGCACCGACGGCAGGGCCAGCACGAGGGCTCCCAGCCCGGCCGCCACGCCGAGGGCGCCCCCGGCCCCGAGCACCACGAGCTGCTCGCCGAGGAGGGCGCGCAGCAGCGTCCTCCGCCTGACCCCCATGGCCCGGAGGGCGGTCAGCTCGGTGGCCCGGCGGGTGGCCGAGAGGGCGAAGGAGAACACCACCGTGCCGAGGGCGAGGATCGCGGCCGCCGCCGCCCCGATGAGGAACAGGTCGCCGGCGAGGGCCAGGCCGCCACGGTCGAGCTGGGTCAGGTGGGTGGAGGCCCGCTCGACCGAGAGGACCGAGAGACCCTGCGCCTCCAGCCGGTGGACGACGCCCGGGCCGGCCAGCGGGGACAGCCAGACCTGGTCCGAAGCGGTGCCCAGCTCGGCCCCGGTCTCGGCCCGCTGGGCCAGGGTCAGGTCGACCAGTGAGCCCTCGGACCCCAAGTGGGGCAGGGCCGGGACCTGGACCTGCCCGTCGAGGGTCACCCCGTTGCCGTCGAGGCCCTGGTCGGCGACGGAGGACAGGTTCTGGCTGTTCACGTAGGCCACGTCCGGGGTGATGACCGCCGGCAGGGCGGGGGGCACGGTGGCCGGGGCGAGCGATGGGTCGCCGAGGGACGAGCTCAGGTGGAAGGAGACGACGAGGCCGTGACCACCGCGCGCCTCGCCGAGGGCTGCCTGGACGCCGGAGTCGGGGGAGGTCGTCCTCCACCGGCGGGGGTCGGCGAGCCCGGCGTCCACGGGGCGCCAGGGGCCGCCGCCCGTGCGGGTGGCGACCGAGCGCAGGACGAGGGACACGTCCGCCGTCTGGGACGAGGAGCCGGTCTGGGGCTGCCACATGGGTGTCAGGCTCACCAGCCGGCAGCCCCGGGCGCAGAACCCCGGGAGGGGCACCTCGTAGCGGTGGGTCCCCTGGCGCAGGGGCCCGAGGGTGATGGCCGGGGCCTGGCCCGCGTTGCCGGCCACCACCAACTGGAGGTCCAGGGGCGGGGGCACCGGGGTGGTGAGGTCGGCGGTGACGGCCAGGGACTGGCCCCGGAGGACGACCGGCGGGGCGGTCGGGGGCCGCAGGTACCGGGCGATGGCGGCCACGTCCCTCTCCGAGAGGCCGGCCGGCCACGATGCCACGGCCGCCAGGCGGGAGGCGTCCACCGCCAGCAGGGTGGTGCTGGGGGTCTGGACCTCGACGGCGGCCATGGCCTTGCCCCCGCCCGGGTCGGCCCGGCGGACGGCCTGCTCCAGGTCGACGAGGGTGGGCACCCGCACGGTGAGCACCCGGGACGCCCCGACGTCGAAGGTGGCCCGAACGGCCCGGTTGTCGCGGGCCACGGCCCAGCTCATGACGGCGAAGGTGGCGAGCCCGAGGGCCACCGCCAGCAGCACCACCTGGCGGACGATGGCCGGCCGGCGCACCACTTGGCGCAGGGCCAGGAAGGTGCCGAGCGCCCACGAGGTCCGGGTGGGCGCCAGGGCGAGCCGGCACAGGCGGGGCAGGGCCCGGGCCCCGAGGACGCCGGCGGCGAGGGCTATCAGGGCCGGGGCGAAGAGCGACAGGGGATCGGGCGCCCCGCCCTGGAGCACGCCGGAGAACGACAGCTCGACGATGCCGGCGGCGGCCAGGGCCAGGGCGGCCACGTCCAGGGCCAGGCCGGCCCGGGTGCTGAGGCCAGGACGGGCGGCCGTGCGCAGCTGGTCGGCCACCGGCCTCACCAGGATGCGGCGGCTGGCCACCACGGCGGCCAGCAGGCCCCCGGCCACCGCGGCGGCCCCGGCGCCGAGCGCCAGCGGGGGGAGGCCCACCGGGGTCCCGGGGACGAGGAGCGAGGACCCCTCGGCCCACACGACCAGGAAGGCCAGGCCGATGCCGAGCGGGAAGGCGCCGACCATGATGGCGGTGGGCTGGGCCAGCCCCGTCCGCAGGACCCGGAGAGGCCCGAAGCCCCGCAGCTTCGCCAGGGCCACCTCCCCCTCCCGCGCCTCGGCCGTGCGCGACAGGAGCCCGAAGAGCAGGAGCAGGGTGAGCAGCACCAGCTCGAGGCTGACCACCGTGACGACGGCGGCCATGAGGTGCTCCTCGTGGCCGGCCTGCGCCACCAGGGCCGGTAGCTGGGTCCCCACGGTCACGTCCGGCCCGGCGACGGCCCGCTGGGTGAGGGCCCCCAGGGCTGCGACCAGGCCGGAGGCGTCGGCCGTGCTCACCGAGCCCACCCGGAGGTGGACCTCCCGGGTGACCGTGGGGTTGGTGCTGGCGAGAAGGGGTTGCAGCGTCGAGCCGGTGACGAAGGCGGCATCCAGCGGGAGGGGCTGCTTGACCCCCCCGCCGAAGCTGAAGTAGCCCAGGTTCTGCCACCAGTAGGAGGTGTTGGTGTCGGGGACGCGGTAGAGGCCGACGACGGCGAGTGCGACCTTCGCCGCCGCTCCGCCCGGGTCGGCGGTGGGGCGGATGCTCCCGCCGACGCCAACGCCGAGGCCCCGGGCGCTCCGCCGGCTGAGGACGGCCTGCCCCGGCAGCGCGCGGGCAGTGACCGGCCACCAGGGTGAGGTGGGCACATGCGCCATTTCGAGCCAGGAGGTCCACGGTGTAGATCTGGCCGTCCCGGGCCACGATGCCGCCGCCGACGTCGACGGTGACGACCGACGCCCCGAACCACGTGGGGCCGGGGCCCGGACGCCTCGGGGGGGTCACCTGGAGGATGCGGGGGACGGGGGGCTGGCCGTTGGCGTTGGCCACCAGGGTGAGGCCCCGGTCCGGGATGGAGGCAGCCCGAACGATGCCCTGGAGCACGGACTGGTCGCCGGCGGCGAGGTAGATGGGGCCGACGGCCGCAGCCGCCACCGCCACGACGGCCACCACCAGGAGGGCGAGGGACGACCCCGCCCGCCAGCGCAGGCCGGCGATCAGGAGCCCCGGCCCGTGGAGGGACCGTCGCCGCCGGCGATCCGGTCCGAGGGGGCCCTGTGCCGGGCCAACCGGACCGCTGGGTGAGCGAGACGGTGTGGAGCGCTTCGCCGGCCGGCCGAGTGAGGACCTCATGATCTGCCGCCCGTCCTGGCCCAGGGCCACCGGCGAGGCGAGGCAGGGCAGGCCCTCGCCGTCACGGCGGGCCCTGCCCCACGCGTCGGCTGTGGCGCCAGAGCCACCGGCCCGCCACCCCGGACCGGCCGGGGGCCGGCCTCACCGGGGCGGCGGGAGGGGGCTAGGCGACCCCAGGGTCCCGAGCTGGGAGATGTCCCTCGGGAAAAGGGCGCCGATGGTCCAGTCGCTCACGATCCGGGCCCGCCGGGCCAGGCCCGGCATCATGAGCAGGTGGTACGACCGGCCCATCCACCAGGCGAGCGGCCCCGTGAAGGTGGCCCGGTAGACCTGGGCCGTCCCCTTGCCGTTCCCGAGGGTCACCGAGAGGCCCCGGTTGCGGTAGGTGAAGGGGCCGGCCTGGCCGGCGCCGTGGTCGGCGGCCACGTTGGCGCCCGCTCTGATCCCCTGGCGCATGGCGTGCTGGGCCGTGGCCGGGCAGGTGCCCCCGGTCGGGTCGGGGACCGCCGCCCCGTCCCCGACCGCGTAGGTGCCCGGATGGCCGGGCACCCGCAGGTGGTCGTCGACCACCACCCTGCCCCGGTCGTCGACGGGGATCCCGAGGCCCTGGAGCAGCGGGCTCGGCCGCTGGCCGGTTGTCCACACGATCGTCCTCGAGCGGAACGGCGCGACAGCCTGGTCGTCCAGGCGGACCCAGCAGTCCTGGCAGCTCACGAGCCGGGTGGCCAGGCGGACCTCGATCCCCCTCGCCCGTAGCTGACGCTCGGTGTACCTGGCCAGGCGGTGGCTTATACCGGGCAGCAGCGTCGGCGCCGCCTCGACCAGGACCCAGCGCATGTCCTCGGCCCGGATGCGGTGGTAGGAGCGCACCGCCGCCTGGGCGAGGGACTCGAGCTCGGCCAGGGCCTCCACGCCGGCGTAGCCGCCGCCCACGAACGTGAAGGTGAGCAGGGCCCGGCGCTCGACCGGGTCCTCGGTGGCCTCGGCCGCCTCCATCTGGGCCAGTACCCGGTTGCGCAGCCAGATGGCGTCGGCCAGCGTCTTGAAGCCGACGGCCGCCTCGGCCAGCCCCGGGACCGGGAGGGTGGAGGGCACCGATCCCGGCGCCAGCACTATCGATCGGAACAGCAGCTCCCATCGCTTCCCCCGGTCGGCCACCACCGCCGTGCGCGCCCCCAGGTCGATCGAGGTGACCGTCCCGGCCACGATCTCGGTAGAGCTCAGCTGGGACCGCAGGGGGATCACGGCATGGCGGGGCTCCAGGGTGCCGGACGCAGCCTCGGGGAGCAGGGGCGAGAAGAGGAAGAAGTTCTCCTGCGCCACGAGCAGCACCCGACGGCGCCGCTCTTGGGCGAAGCTGCGCTCGAGCTGGCGGGCGGCGTAGAACCCGCCGAAGCCACCGCCCACGATCACCACGTCGTAGTCCTCCACCGGCCCCCGACCCTACCCAGCCCCCGCCGGCCGGGGGCGCCGCCCCGCCCGACCGTGCGCCCATCCCTCATCCCGCCCCGTGACACGGGTACCGTCGGAGCGACTGATCACTCGACCGTGAGAGGAGACCGATGGCCACGAGCCCGGCGACTCGGAGCCCGGCCTGGGGGCTGCCGGCCGGACGGGAGCCGCGGTGGCCGGCCTCCCTGGCCGTGGCCGCCGCGGTGGCCCTCACAGTGACGCTCCCCGACCCGCTCGTCTACGGCCCGCGCTGGGTCCTGCCGCTCGTGGAGGCGGTCATGGTCGTCCCTCTCACCGTTGTCCACCCGTTCCGCCACCGGGACGAGCCCGGGGTCGCCCGGTGGCTCTCGCTGGTCCTGACGGGCGTGGCGGAGGTGGCCAACCTGATCTCCCTGGCCCTCCTCGTCCAGTCGATCCTCAACGGCAGCTCGGCCACCGGTCGCCAGCTCGTGATCGCCGCCATCCAGATCTACGTGACCAACGTCCTGGTGTTCGGCCTGTGGTTCTGGGAGCTGGACCGGGGCGGCCCCGGCGGCCGGATGCGAGCCGACCACCGCCGGCCGGACTTCCTGTTCCCCCAGATGGTCACCCCGGAGGCGGCGGAGGCGGGCTGGACGCCCGGCTTCGTCGACTACCTCTACGTGTCGTTCACCAACGCCACGGCCTTCAGCCCCACCGACACCATGCCCCTCACGCCTTCGTCCAAGGTCCTCATGACCGTCGAGTCGGTGGCGGCCCTCCTCACCGTGGCCGTGGTGGCCGCCCGGGCCATCAACATCTTGCACTGACCCTGGGCGCGGACGGGCGCGGCTGGCGGGGAACGGCGCGGCCGGGACATCCTTGAGGGAGCCCTCGGGTAAGGGCCGACGCGCCGACGAAGGGAAAGCGACATGCAACTGGGAATGGTCGGGCTGGGCCGGATGGGCACCAACCTGGTCCGCCGCCTCATGAGGGCCGGCCACGACTGCGTGGTCTTCGACGTGGACCCCGAGGCCGTGAAGGTGCTGGAGGGCGAGGGGGCGACAGGCGCGTCCTCGCTCGACGACCTGGTGGCCAAGCTGTCGGTGCCGAGGGCGGCCTGGGTCATGGTCCCCGCCGGCGAGGTCACCGGGCGGACGGTCGCCGGCCTGGCCGAGCGCATGGAGGCGGGCGACGTCGTGATCGACGGCGGCAACTCGTACTACCGCGACGACATCGCCCGTGCCGAGGAGCTGTCGGCCAAGGGCATCCACCACCTGGACGTCGGCACCAGCGGCGGGGTGTGGGGGCTGGAGCGGGGCTACTGCCTCATGATCGGCGGCGAGGCCGGCGTGGTCGACCGCCTCCGGCCCCTCTTCGCGGCCATAGCCCCGGGCGTGGACGCCGCCCCCCGCACGCCGGGGCGCACCGGGGAGCCGGCCCCGGCCGAGCACGGCTACCTGCACTGCGGTGCGAACGGCGCCGGCCACTTCGTGAAGATGGTCCACAACGGCATCGAGTACGGGGCCATGGCCGCCTACGCCGAGGGCCTCAACATCCTGCGCAACGCGGACGCCGGGGCGACCGAGCGCACCGCCGACGCCGAGACCGCTCCCCTCGACCACCCCGAGTACTACAGGTACGACATCGACCTCCCGGCCGTGACCGAGGTGTGGCGGCGGGGCAGCGTGATCGCCTCCTGGCTGCTGGACCTGACCGCGGCCGCCCTCGTGGAGTCGCCCGGGCTCTCGGACTTCTCGGGCCGGGTCTCGGACTCTGGCGAGGGCCGCTGGACCGCCGTGGCGGCCATCGAGGAGGGGGTGCCGGCCCCGGTGCTGACGAGCGCGCTGTTCTCCCGCTTCGGCTCCCGGGACCTCGACCAGTTCGCGAACCAGGTGCTCTCCGCCATGCGCAAGCAGTTCGGCGGCCACGCCGAGAAGCCGGCAGGGTGACGATGGCGCGCCACCCCCTCGACATAGGCCCCTCACCGGAGGCCCCCCGTGGCCGCTGAGCGGGTCGCCGTCCTCTTTGACATCGACGGGACCCTCATCATCACCGGCGGGGCCGGGGCCACGTCCTGGCGCCTCGCCTTCGACGAGCTGTACGGCATCCCCGCCGACATCGGCCAGTTCACCGACACCGGGATGACCGACCCCGACGTCGGCCGCCAGACCTTCGAGGCCGTTCTCCACCGCGAGCCGAGCGACGAGGAGTTCGGGAAGCTGCTGGAGCGCCGGCTCCACTACCTGCACGGCGCCGTGGCCGACTCGGACGGCTACCGGGTGCTCGACGGGGTGGAGGAGCTGCTGGCCGGCCTGATCGGGGACGGCTACCTGCTGGGCCTGGTCACCGGGAACCTGGAGGCCGCTGCCCACATCAAGCTGCACCGGGCCAACCTCAACCGGTTCTTCTCCTTCGGGGGCTACGGCTCCGACTCGACGGACCGGGGCGAGCTCACCAGGATCGGCCTCGAGCGGGCGGCCCTCGTCTACGGCGAGCCGCTCGGCCCGGAGCGCTGCATCGTCGTCGGCGACACCCCCCACGACGTCGAGGGGGCCCACGCGGCCGGGATGGCCTGCGTGGGCGTTGCCAGCCACAACTTCGACACCGACCAGCTCCGCGAGGGTGGGGCCGACTGGGTCATCGGCTCGCTCCGGGAGGGCCTGCCGCTCTGACGGCGCACCGGGGCATCCCTTCGGCGTGGGATGCTGGAGTCGTGACGACTGTCCTCGACCGACCCTTCGACCTGGAGGACCTGTTTGCGACTCCCGACGACGGCAACCGCTACGAGGTTCTCGACGGGTCCCTGGTCGTGAGCCCCCCGCCCGGCACGGCCCACCAGGGAGCCGTCCTGCGTCTGGCCGTGCTGCTCGACGCGGCGTCCCGACCGTTGGGTCTGCGGACCTTCCCAGCTCCGGTGGCCTGGAGGATCGGGCCGGGCCAGGTGCCCGAACCCGACCTCATGGTGGTCAGCCCTGAAGCAGTCGCGCCTCGGGCTGTCGAGCGTCCGCCGCTGCTGGTGGTAGAGGTGCTCTCCCCCAGCGGGCGGGACCGGGACCTGTCCGAGAAGCGCCGCATCTACGCCAGGGGGGGGGCCCGCACCTACTGGATCGTGGACCCGGCCGAGCCGAGCCTGGTCGTGCTCAGGCTGACCGGGGACCACTACGACGAAGAAGCCCGGGTCGCCGGCGCCTCGGCCTACATCACCGAGGACCCCTTTCCGGTCCGGGTCGTCCCAGCCGAGCTGCTCAGCTAGGGCCCTGGCCACGAACGATCGGGCCACCATCGACTCGACGGGTCAGGTCGAGGGCAATCCGAAGGGTGGCCACCGCTACGTGTCCCAGATCCCCCTGGCGGTGGCAGGGCCGCCCGCCTCGGGGCCTGCGCCGACGAGCTGGGCGGGGTGGCCGCCGGCGTGGTGGTGGACGTGCTGGCCCTGGCCGAGACGGTTCCCGACCTGGTGGCCCCCACGGACTGGCGCCTCAATGTCAGCCGGCCGGCCGGAACTCCCAGCGTCGGCATCGAGGAGACGATCGCTGCCTGGCAGGCCCTCGAGCCCCTCTTGGGTCAGCGCCTCCCCCAGGCGAGCATCTCAGCCATCGAGCGGCCTACGAGGGCGAGCGCCGCCGTGAGTTCGACGCTCGGCGACTCCGACCATGGCTCCCGCCAACACGCCTAGGTTCGCGCTGACAACAGGTGAAGGTGAGCCGAGACGGGGCCCGGTAGGGCCTGGAGGTGAACGACGCCCTCGTGGTCGACATCCACGACCTTCGCCACCGCTAGCGCAGTGCCGCGACCGGCTACCACGAAGGCTCCTGGGACGATCCGAGAGGGGTCGGGGGCCTGGTCCACGAAGGTCCATGGCAGCCCCGTTTCGTCCTGGGTGTTCCAGTCGATGTCGATGTCGATGAGAGGGATCACGTCACGGCTCCGGCGCCTGATAGTGGAAGTTTCGTCTCTGGGCATTCTCGCATCCCATGAGGCGCTCGACGTCCGCCTCCAGGTCGACCAGCATGACCGAGTGGTGTGGGCGTCGGAAGGTCGGGCGCACTTCGAGCCCGGTCTCTCGGAGGGCTCCGACCGTCGTGATCGTCAAGGTCTCGAAGCGCTGGAGCACGGCCGCAGCCAACTGATCGAGGGCGACATCGTCCGGCGCCGCCAGCACCGAGATCCCGTACTCTCCGAACCGGCGGAAGCACAGGACAGCGTCGTGGTGGAGCGTCGCAGCCGACAGCTCACCGCCCCGGGCAACCACGAGCGAGTCGTCGGCCAGGGCCTCGCGCCGGACCCGAAGTGGGCTCACCTGGGACCGGGGCCGGAGAAGACCGCGTCCAGGCGCCGCCCAGCCTCGCGGTGCTGCTCGGTGACGGTGTGGGTGTAGGTATTCAGCGTGATGTCGATGTCGGGATGACCGAGGCGTTCCTCCATCACCTTGTCGTCGCCGACCACGACCCGGCCCACGGACTGGGCGGTGTGGCGCATCCCCTGGGGGTGATCCGGGGGACGCCGGCCTTCTCGATGAGGCCGTCCATGAGGCGCCCGAAGTTGTTGGGGTTGGTCGGGCTGCCGGGATTTGAACCCGGGACCTCTTGACCCCCAGTCA
>JBOGGR010000250.1:0-1617 GCA_050744025.1 Acidimicrobiales bacterium | reverse complement strand
GGCCGGGGTCAGCGGCTGCGCGCGGCCCATTCGGCCCGGCCGACCCCTTCGCCGGGGCCAGCGGCCGGCTGCGCGTGGGAATGCTGGGGTGCGGCGACATCGCGGGGCGCAACGCGTCGGCCATCGCCGCCGCCCCGAACGTCACGCTGAGCGCCTGCTACGACACCGAGGCGCGGCTGGCCGACGACCTGGCCCGCCGCTTCGGGGGTGAGGCCGTCAGGAGCGTCGAGAGCCTCGTCGGCCACCCTGCGGTGGACGCGGTGCTCGTGTGCGTCCCCCACCACCTTCACGGGCCGCTCACCGCCCAGGCGCTGCGGGCCGGACGGCACGTGATCGTGGAGAAGCCGATGGCGGAGACCCTCGCCGCGGCCGCGGCCATGGCGGACGAGGCGGCAAGAGCCGGGACGGTGCTCTCGGTCTGCTTCCCCCAGCGCTACGAGCCGGCCGTGGCGGTCGCGAGACGGCTGGTCGAGGCGGGCGCCCTCGGCGAGCCCTGCGGCGCCAGCGTCACGCTGTACCTGGACAAGCCGCCGGCCTACTGGATCGGCGGCTTCTCGGGCCGGTCCAGGTCGACCTGGCGGTCCTCCCGCCGCCAGGCCGGCGGGGGCGTGCTCGTCATGAACCTCTCCCACCACCTCGACCTCCTCCACCACCTGCTCGGTCTCGAGGTGGCCTCTGTCTCGGCCACCGCGGGGGCCACCGACCAGGCTATGGAGATCGAGGACGCGGTGTCGGTGGGCCTCACGTTCGCCAACGGCGCCGTGGGCTCGCTGACGGGCGGGTCGGCCGTCCGGGGCTCCGACGCCTCCCTCCTGCGGGTCTGGGGCCGCGACGGCCACATCATCGTGGAGCCGGCCCCCCGGGTCTTCACCCTGAAGGCGGTGGACGGCCTCCGCCCCGCCCGCTGGCACACCTTCGGCCGCCTCCCCGTCGTGAACAGCCGGGCCGTCTACCTGAGCCGCCTGGCCACGGCCATCCACCAGGGCCTGCCCCCGGACGTGGGGGCGGACCGCGGCCTGGCCGTCCAGGCCGTCATCGAGGCGGCCTACCGGTCGGCGGAGACCGGGGTAGCCGTGCGGCCCGCCGCCCTGCTGGCCGAGGTCGGGGCAGGGCGATTACCGACACCGAGCTGGATGGGGGCCCCTTGATCCGCCTGGTGAGGCCGGGACCGGCGGCCGGGGGGTCAGGAGAAGGCGGGCCTTGGCGAGCGCCGGGACCGGTCCTCCACGTGGAGCTCGCCCCAGGGTCGAGCGCCTACCTGGACGCCGAGTGGCTGGGGGTGGAGGAAGGGATGGAGGGCCCGGCGTTGGTCGTGGGGCCGGACCACCGGATCTCCTGGGCCGGCGACGGCCCGGAGCCGGCGGCCGCCCCCCCGGGCCTGCCCGCCGACGAGCTGGCGGCCCTGGTCCTCCTGGCCGTGGCCCGGGAGGCCGCCTCAGCCGTCGGGGGCCTGCCCCCCGGCGCCGTCGAGGTCCTGGGCGAGGGGATCGTCGCCCACCTCGTGCGGGGCCTGCTCGGCGCCACGGGCAGGGCTGGGGCCGGCGGGCGCGGCGCTGGCGGGGACAGGGACGACCCTGGCGGGAGGGGCGGCGGCGGGGGCGACCCTGGCGGGAGGGG
>JBOGGR010000249.1:0-2067 GCA_050744025.1 Acidimicrobiales bacterium | reverse complement strand
CGAGTCCACGCCGAACTATAAAACGGACACGAACTGCACGCCGGGCCGGTCGTCGCCCCTACTACGGCCGGCCCCCTCCCTGCCGGCCAGCAGGGCCTCGATCCCCTCGACTCCCTCGCCCCCGGCCCGGTCGGCGTGGTGGGGGTGCAGCCCTGCCGTGGCCCACAGCGCCACGCCGGCCACCCCCCGGCCGGCGAGGACGATGGCCGCCCGGGACGACTCCACGTCGGTCCCCACGCACACCAGCCCCGCCACCCCCGCCGCCCTGGCCCGGCCGAGCGAGGCGTCCGGGTCGGCGTCCTCGTGGACGTGGCAGTGGCTGTCGAGCCAGCGTCCCCCGCCTGCGCCGGCGACCCGTTCCGCCGCGCTCACGGCTTCCTGCGGGGGAACAGCGGCGGCCCCACCTCGACAAAGAGCCCCCCGGGGTAGCCGCCCCACTGCACCGCCCCGGGCAGGCGCTGGTCGAGGGGCGAGCCGGGGAGCCCGATGCGCCGCCACACCTCGCCGCAGGCCCGGGGCATGGCTGGCGCCGCCAGCACGGCGACGATGCGCAGGGCCTCGAGGGCGTCGCCGAGGACAGCGTCGACCTCGGGCCCAGGTCGGGACTTCCACGGCTCCTTCGCCTCGAGCTCGGCGTTCGTCTCGCGGATCAGGCGCCACGTCGCCTCCAGGGCGTCCTGGGGCGCGAAGCGCTCCCACGCCTCGCTGCTGTTCCTCCATGACTCGGCCGCCGCCGGGGCGAGGCGGGCCGCGGCGGCCGGCTGGGGAGCCGGCCCCACCCCGCCGCACTTGGACCCCACCACGGTCGCGACCCGGGACACCAGGTTGCCGAGGTTGTTGGCCAGGTCCGCGTTGTAACGGGCCACCACCCCCTCGTACGTGAAGTCGCCGTCCGACCCGAGGGTCGTGTCACGCAGCAGGTGGTAGCGGACCGCGTCGACGCCGAAGTCGTCGGCGAGGTCGGCCGGGGCGATCTGGTTGAGCCCGGTCTTGGACATCTTCTCGCCCCCGACCAGCAGCCAGCCGTGCGCGAAGATCCGCCGGGGGGGGTCGATGCCGGCCGCCATGCACATGGCCGGCCACCACACGCAGTGGAAGCGGATGATCTCCTTGCCGATCAGGTGGTGCGCCACCGGCCACCACGCCTCGAAGCGGGCCGGGTCGCTCCCGTAGCCCACGGCCGTCAGGTAGTTGATGAGCGCGTCGTACCAGACGTAGAAGACGTGGGCCGGGTCCCATGGCACCGGCACGCCCCAGGCGATGGACGTCCGGGTGATCGAGATGTCCTGGAGGCCCGAGCGGATGAACCCGAGGGCCTCGTTGCGCCTGGTGTCCGGCTGCACCGCCCTCGGGTCGGACTCGTACCACTCGAGCAGGCGGCCCTGGAAGGCCGACAGCTTGAAGAAGTAGTTGTCCTCCTTCATCTTCACCACCGGCCGGCCGTGGTCGCGGCACCTGCCGTCGACCAGCTCGTCCTCGGTCTTGTACGCCTCGCAGGCAACGCAGTAGAGGCCCTCGTAGGTCCCCAGCTCGATGAAGCCGTTGTCCCGTATGCGCGACAGGAAGGCCTGCACGGCGGCGTGGTGGCGGGGCTCGGTCGTGCGGATGAAGTCGTCGTTGGCGATGTCGAGGCCGGCCCATGCCGACCGGAACCGCTCGGCGTTGGTGGCCGCCCACTCGGCCGGGGCGACACCGTTGGCCTCGGCCGACTGCGCCACCTTGAGCCCGTGCTCGTCGGTGCCGGTGAGGAAGAGCACGTCGTCCCCGCAGAGGCGGTGCCAGCGGGCGATGGCGTCGGCCACGACGGTCGTGTAGGCGTGGCCGACGTGGGGAGCGTCGTTGACGTAGTAGATCGGCGTGGTGAGGTAGAAGCGCGGCACTGGGGGGCGAGCCTACCGAGGCTCCCGATCCTCCTCGAAACGGGTTCGGCCGGCCCTCCCGTCGTCACCCGCTCCCGACGGTGCTCCTCCCCCCGCCCGGGCCCCCCGCAGCCGGATGGCGGCGTCGTACGCCCGCCGCCTCGGCACGCCGAGCGAGGCGGCGGCCGCGGCCGCCGCCTCCCTGGCC
>JBOGGR010000248.1:0-4079 GCA_050744025.1 Acidimicrobiales bacterium | reverse complement strand
CGCCAGGGCGGCGGGGGGCGGGGACACCGGCGCCGGCGCGGCCGTCCGGAGTGGGCACGGGACGGGTCCCGGAGAGGACCTGTTTCCCATATCCTGCGACGTGACCGAGCCCGACCAGGTGGAGGCGGCCTTCGCCGCCGTCGAGGAGCGGTGGGGCCCGGTGGAGGTGCTGGTGGTGGGCGCCGGCATCACCCGGGACCTCCTCCTCCTGCGTATGAAGGAGGCGGACTGGGCCACGGTCCTCGACACCGACCTGACGGGCGCCTGGCGGGTGGCGAGGCGGGCCGCCGGGCCCATGGTGAGGGCTCGGCGGGGCCGGATGGTGCTCATCTCCTCGGTGTCGGCGGTGATGGGGGTCCCGGGGCAGGCCAACTACGGGGCGGCCAAGGCGGGCCTCATCGGGCTGGCCCGCGCTCTCGCCCGTGAGCTCGGCTCCCGCCAGGTCACCGTCAACGTGGTCGCGCCCGGCGCCGTGGCCACCGACATGCTCGCCGCGCTGGGCGAGGCCAGGGTGGCCGACATGACCGCCATGGTGCCGCTCGGGCGGGCCGGCGACCCCGCGGAGGTCGCCGCTGCCGTAGGCTTCCTGGCATCGCCGGAAGCGGCGTACATCACCGGTGCCGTGCTGGCCGTCGACGGCGGCCTGGGCATGGGGCTCTGAGCCATCCCAGTAAAGGGGCGGCCCGGAGCGTCCGGACGGACCCCGAACCCCGACCCCGAACCTCGAACCCGAACCCCGCCCCCGGCCCGAGACAACCCACGAAAGGAACCTCCCACCGATGGACAACGAAGTTGCCTTCGAGAAGTTCAAGGGCTGCGCCGTGGAGGTGCTCCAGGTCAAGCCCGAGCAGGTGACTCCCGACGCCCGCTTCGCCGACGACCTCGACGCCGACAGCCTGGACCTGGTCGAGCTGGTGATGGCCCTGGAGGAGGCGTTCGACGTCACCGTCGACGAGTCCGAGCTGGACGGCGTGGAGACGGTCGAGCAGGCGTTCACCCTCATCTCCTCCAAGCTCTGATGCTCCTCTCCTGGGGCCAGTCCGGGCCCGAGGGCGGGCCCCAGGGCCGGCGGGTGGCCGTCACCGGGATCGGGGTGGTGGCCAACGCCGGCATCGGCCCGGACGCGTTCTGGGAAGGCCTGTGCCACCCGACGGTCGGCGACGAGCGGGAGCGGCCGGTGGCCGACTTCGACGGCACCACGTATTTCGGCCCGAAGGAGATCCGCCACGTGGACCGCTCCGCCCAGTTCGCCGTGGCCGCGGCGGACATGGCCCTCGCCGACGCCGGCGCCGTCGAGCCCGACCCGGCCCGGGCCGGGGTGGTCATGGGCACGGGCGTCGGGGGCCTCGGCACCCTGGAGACCCAGATCCTGGTCCTCCACGAGCGGGGCCCCCGCAGGGTGTCCCCGTTCCTCATCCCGATGATGATGGCCAACCGCGGGGCGGCCGCCATCTCCATGCGCCTCGGCTGGCGGGGGCCGTGCGAGACCACCGTGACGGCATGCGCGGCCGGGACCCAGGCCATCGCGAACGCCGCCCGCCTCGTCTCGAGCGGCCGCTGCCAGGTCGTCGTCGGCGGCGGGGCCGAGGCCGCCATCACCGCGATCGGCCTGGCAGGGTTCACGAACATGACGGCCCTGTCCCCCACCGGCATCTCCCGCCCCTTCGACCGTGACCGGGACGGCTTCGTGCTGGGCGAGGGCGCGGGGGCGCTGGTGCTCGAGGACTGGGACCGGGCCGAGGCGAGGGGCGCGCGCATCTACGCGGAGGTGGCCGGGGCGGCGAGCACGGCCGACGCCTACGACATCGTGGCCCCCTCCCCGGGGGGCGCGGGAGCCGCCGCCTGCATGGAGCTGGCCCTCGCCGACGCCGGCCTCACCCCGTCGGACGTGGCCCACATCAACGCCCACGGCACCTCCACCCCGCTGAACGACGCCGCCGAGGCCGAGGCCATCACCAAGGTGTTCGGCGCCCCCGGGCCGCCCGTCACCTCGATCAAGGGGGTGACCGGCCACTCCCTCGGGGCAGCAGGGGCGGTGGAGGCGGTCGCCGCCGTCCTCTCCATCGTCCGCCGGCAGATCCCGCCCACGGCCGGGCTCTTCGACCTCGACCCCGACATCCACCTGGACGTCGTCGCCGGGGCCCCCCGGGAGTGGACGCCGGGCCCGGTGCTCTCCAACAGCTTCGGCTTCGGCGGCCACAACGGCACCCTCGTGATCACCCCTCCGGCCCAGTAGCCGAGGAATCGGGCCTGTTGCCCGAAAGCCGGGTGCCCACTCCCGTCCGACCACGCGCCGACCGACCCGAGCGGGCAACGGGGGGCGGCGCCCCCGCCACTACCGTCGGTGGCATGGTGGCCGTCTCTTCGGACGCACCGGGCTCTTCGGACGCACCGGGCCCTCCCGGGCCTCCCGACCTGAGCCTCGGGTCGTTCAGCGACGACGCGCCGTGGGTCATCTCGGACGGGGCGCTCGCCTGGCGACCGGGCATCGACGAGCTGCGGGCCCGGACCCGGGCCGAGGTCCCCCGGCTGGTGCGGAGGCGGCGTTGGCCGCCGGGCGGCCGGGCCCTCACCGTCGGGACCCAGCTGGGCTGGGCGGTGGCCCTCTGGTACGTCGTCGACCGCCCCCGCTCCCGCCAGGCGTCCCGGGCCGGCCTGTCCCGGCGGCTGCGCCTGGCCTTCGAGCGCCTGGGCCCCACCTACATCAAGCTGGGCCAGATCCTGTCGTCGGGCCAGGGGCTGTTCCCCGAGGAGCTGGTGGCCGAGTTCCGGCTGTGCCGGGACCAGGTGCGGGCCGAGCCCTTCGAGGCGGTGCGCCGGATCGTGGAGGAGGACCTGGGCCGGCCCCTTCCTGAGGTCTTCTCCCGGTTCGACCCGACCCCGGTGGCCGCCGCCTCCATCGCACAGGTCCACCCGGCCCGCCTCGTCACCGGCGAGGAGGTCGTGGTGAAGGTGCAGCGGCCCCAGGTGGCCTCGCTCGTGCGAAGGGACCTGGCCGCCATGAGCTGGATCGCCCCGGCCCTGGTCGGGCGCATCCCGGTCACCGCCCTCGCCAACCCGCCGGCGCTCGTCGACCTGTTCGCCGAGACCATCGTGGAGGAGCTGGACTTCCGCCTCGAGGCGGACAACATGATGGACATCGCCCGCATCCTGGCCGAGACCGGGACCCGGACCACGATCGTGCCCCGCCCCCACCCCCGCCTGGTCACCCGCCGGGTCCTCGTCATGGAGCGCCTGGACGGCTTCTCCTGGGACGACGTGGACGGGATGCGGGCGGCCGGCATCGACACCTCGGCCGTGGTCTCCGACGGCATGGTCGCCTTCCTGGAGGGGGCCATGCTGTACGGGGTGTTCCACGGGGATCTCCACGGCGGCAACCTGTTCGTGCGGCCCGACGGCCGGGTCGCCCTCCTCGACTACGGGATCACCGGGCGCCTGGACGAGCCCCGGCGGCTGGCCTTCCTGCGCCTCTTGATGGGGGCCACGGTCAACGACGTCCCGCTGCAGGTGGCGGCCCTCCGCGACCTCGGGGCGCTCCCCCCCGACACCGACATCGACGCCGTCATCCGCGACCTCGACCTGGAGGGGCCGGTCCAGGACCCGACGAAGATGACGGCCGAGGAGCTGACCGCCCAGGTGCGGGAGGTGACCCGGCAGCTGCTCAGCTACGGGGCGCGGATGCCGAAGGAGCTGATGCTCTTCGTGAAGGACCTGCTGTTCCTGGACGGGGCCATGGCCACCCTGGCCCCGGACGTGGACCTGCTCGGCGAGGTGGCGCGCCTCGCCCAGTACTTCGCCGTGCGCTACGGCGACCGCATCGCGAGGGACATCGGCCTCGACCCCAGAGAGACGCCCGTCGACCTCGACGGCCTGCGGGCGTCGATGGGCCTCACCCCCGAGGTCGAGGGCGTCACCTACCGGGAGCTGCAGGAGCGCCGTGCCGTGATCCGCCGGCGCATGGAGGACCGGGCGGAGCGGCGGGACCGGCGGGACCGGCGGGGCCGGGGCCGGGGGAGCCGGGGCGGCCGGGGGGCCCGGGGGGCGTTCGAGAGGTTGCGGTGTTATTCTGCGTTGGGGAG
>JBOGGR010000247.1:0-3229 GCA_050744025.1 Acidimicrobiales bacterium | reverse complement strand
AGCCGGGCGGGGGCGAGCCGGGCGGTAGCGCCGGGAGGGGGCCCGGCGGGGGCGGGAGGGGCGGGGGTGGGCACCTCGCCCCGGGAGAGCGGGCGCTGTTTCGCGACTCCAAGGGCCGGCGGTACCTCGTGACCCTGGCGACGGGGGGGCGCTTCCACACCCACGCCGGCGTGGTCGACCACGACTCGGTCATCGGCCGGCCCGAGGGCGTCGAGGTGCGATCCGCCAGCGGCGGCCGGTTCCTCGTGGTGCGCCCGACGCTGGCCGATGTCGTGCTCACGATGCCGAGGGGGGCCCAGGTCATCTACCCGAAGGACCTCGGGGCGATCCTGGTGGCCGCCGACGTCTTCCCCGGGTCGCGCGTGCTGGAGGCCGGAGTGGGCTCAGGGGCGCTGTCCATGGCCCTGGTGCGGGCCGGGGCCGAGGTCGTCGGCTACGAGCTGCGTGCCGACTTCGCCTCCACGGCCCGGGCGAACGTGGCCGGGCTGCCCCACGGCCCGGGGGGACCGTGGCCCTCGTACCGGGTCGAGGAGCGCAACGTCTACGAGGGCATCGAGGAGACCGGGCTCGACCGGGTCGTGCTCGACCTGCCCGAGCCATGGCTGGTGCTGGCCCACGCCCGCGGGGCCCTGGTCCCGGGCGGCATCCTCTGCGCCTACCTCCCCGGCATCGGCCAGGTGAGCCAGCTCCGCGACGCCCTGGCCGCCCCCGCGGCCGGCTGGGGCCTGGCCGAGACCTTCGAGGTGCTGCGCAGGACCTGGCACGTGGAGGGCCGTTCGGTGCGACCCGACCACCGGATGGTGGCCCACACGGGCTTCATCACAACGGCCAGGCTCGTCGACCCCGGCTGAGCCGGAGCTCGGCGCCGCTCCACGAAGGCTCACCGCTGCGCCACGAAGGCCCGGCCCTGCTCCGCGAAGGCTCAGCCCTGCTCCACGAAGATGCACTCCCCGGGGCACTCCTCGGCCGCCTCCTGGACCGCCTCCTCGAGGTCGGCCGTCACCTGGGCCATGCCCGCTGACCCGCCCGGGTCGTTGCGGACCTCGTCGCCCTCTTTCACGTAGGCGAGGCCGTCGTCGAGCAGGGTGAAGACCGCCGGCGCGATCTCCTCGCAGAGTCCGTCGCCGGTGCACAGATCCTGGTCGATCCAGACCTTCATGCGGAGTGCCTCTCAGACAGGATGCGGGACACGTCCAATGCTAGTCCAGGTGCCGGCCGCCGGCCGCCGCGCCGGGCACCCGCGGGATGGCCGAAACGGCCGGGGGGCCGGTGTATCGTCGCCAGGGAGGAGGTGGTCTCGACGGCTGGTTTCGAGGAGCAGCGGCGCCCCACCGGGGCTCGGGACGTGAGGCAGCTGGAGCAGCAGGTACAGCTCCTCGACGACGAGGTCGCCGGGCTGCGGCGCCGCCTCCAGGACGGCCCCCGCCGGGTCCGGGACCTCGAGGAGGGCCTGCTCGAGACGAAGGGCCAGCTGGCCCAGGCCGTCTCCCGCAACGAGAAGCTGACCTTCACCCTCCAGCAGGCGAGGGAGCACATCGCCACCCTGCGGGAGGAGGTCGAGAAGCTGACCCAGCCTCCCTCGGCGTACGGCACGTTCCTCGCCGCCAACGAGGACGGGACGGTGGACGTCTTCTCGGGGGGGCGCAAGGTCAGGGTGGCTGTGCACCCCGAGCTGGAGGCCGGCCACCTCTCCCGGGGCCAGGAGGTCGTGCTCAACGAGTCCCTCAACGTCGTGCTGGCCCGGGGACGGGAGGTGGCCGGCGAGGTGGTGACCCTGAAGGACTCGCTGGAGGGCGGCACCCGCGCCATCGTGGTGGGCCGGGCCGACGAGGAGCGGGTGGCCGAGCTGGCCGACGACCTCCTCGGGGAGCGCCTGCGGGCCGGGGACTCGCTGCTCATGGACCCCCGCACCGGCCTGCTCCTGGAGAAGCTGCCCCGGCCCGAGGTGGAGGAGCTGGTCCTGGAGGAGGTGCCCGACGTCTCCTACGCAGACGTGGGCGGCCTGGACTCCCAGATCGAGGACATCACCGACGCCGTCGAGCTGCCGTTCCTGCACCGTGGGCTGTACCAGGAGTTCGCCCTGCCGGCTCCGAAGGGCATCCTGCTCTACGGCCCGCCGGGCTGCGGGAAGACCCTCATCGCGAAGGCGGTGGCCAACTCCCTCGCCAAGAAGGTCTCGGAGGCTTCGGGAGACAGGGCCGCGCGCAGCTACTTCCTGAACATCAAGGGCCCCGAGCTGCTCAACAAGTACGTGGGCGAGACCGAGCGCCAGATCCGCCTGGTCTTCCAGCGGGCCAGGGAGAAGTCGGAGGAGGGCGTGCCGGTCATCGTCTTCTTCGACGAGATGGACTCGCTCTTCCGGACCAGGGGCACGGGGATCAGCTCCGACATGGAGTCCACGATCGTGCCCCAGCTCCTGGCCGAGATCGACGGGGTGGAGGCCCTGCGCAACGTCATCGTGATCGGGGCGTCCAACCGGGAGGACCTGATCGACCCCGCCATCCTGCGCCCGGGCCGCCTGGACGTGAAGATCAAGATCGAGCGGCCCGACGAGGGTGCTGCCGCCCAGATCTTCGCCCGCTACCTCCGGGCCGACCTGCCCCTCGACCCCGCCGAGGTGGTCACGCTGGGCGGCAGCGACCGGGACAAGACGGTGGCGGCGATGATCGAGCGCACCGTCGAGGAGATGTACCGGGCCGACGACGACAACCGCTTCCTCGAGGTGACGTACCAGAACGGCGACAAGGAGATCCTCTACTTCAAGGACTTCGCCTCGGGCGCCATGATCGAGAACATCGTCCGGCGGGCGAAGAAGCGGGCCATCAAGCGCACGATCGCCGGCGAGACCAAGGGGATCCGCACCGCCGACCTGTTCGAGTCGATCAAGCAGGAGTACAAGGAGCACGAGGACCTGCCGAACACGACCAACCCGGACGACTGGGCAAAGATCTCGGGCAAGAAGGGCGAGCGCATCGTCTACGTCCGGACCCTGCTCACCGAGGGCCCCGACGCTCTCGGCGGCCGGTCCATCGAGCGTGTGGGGACCGGGCAGTACCTCTGAGCGGGCTCCCCGGCCAGCCGGGGCCGCCGCCGAGTCACCAGCCGGGGCCGCCGCCGAGTCACCAGCCGGGCCGTCGCTGAGTCACCAGGCCGGCCGCCGGCCTACTCGCCGGCCGAGCGGCGCACGGTAGCCAGCCGCCGGGGGTAGGGTCCGCGCGTGGCCATACCC
>JBOGGR010000246.1:0-3406 GCA_050744025.1 Acidimicrobiales bacterium | reverse complement strand
CTCCAGCGCAAGGCCATCCTGCTCGCCAAGGTCCAGGACGAGGGGGGTCACGGCATCTACCTGTACAGCGCCGCCGAGACGCTCGGGGTGAGCCGGGACGAGCTGCTGGACCTGCTCCATGCCGGGAGCCAGAAGTACTCCTCGATCTTCAACTACCCCACGCTCACCTGGGCCGACGTCGGAGCCATCGGCTGGCTCGTCGACGGCGCCGCCATCACCAACCAGATCCCGCTGTGCCGGTGCTCGTACGGCCCCTACGCGCGGGCCATGGTCCGCATCTGCAAGGAGGAGTCGTTCCACCAGCGCCAGGGCTACGACATCCTGAACACCCTGGCTCATGGCTCTCTGGCCCAGCGGGCGATGGCCCAGGACGCCGTGGACCGCTGGTGGTGGCCGTCGCTCATGATGTTCGGGCCGCCGGACGCCTCGTCCAGCCACAGCGCCCAGTCCATGGCGTGGGGGATCAAGCGCCACTCGAACGACGAGCTGCGCCAGCGGTTCGTGGACATCTGCGTGCCCCAGGCCGAGATCCTCGGTCTCGGCCTCCCCGACCCCGACCTCTGCTGGAACGAGGACCGAGGACACTACGACTTCGGCGCCGTCGACTGGGAGGAGCTGTCGCGGGTCGTGCGGGGGGACGGGCCGTGCAACCGCCAGCGCCTGGCCCACCGCCGGCACGCCCACGAGGAGGGGGCCTGGGTGCGGGAGGCGGCGCTGGCCCACGCGGCCCGGCACGGGGCGGAGGCGGGGGCGGGGGGGGCTGGGGCGGGGGCTGTGGCGTGAGCCCGGCTAGGTCGGATCGAACTTGTGGTGATAATGGGTCAAAATGGCGCGTAATCACCACAAGTTCGCCGGCGGCGGCAGTTTGGGTGAGCGGATGAGCGCCCCCCGCCTGGAGTGGCCCCTCTGGGAGGTGTTCGTGCGGGCCAGGAGGGGCCTTTCCCACCACCACGTGGGGAGCCTCCATGCTCCCGACGCCGAGCTGGCGCTGCGCAACGCCAGGGACGTCTACACCCGCCGTCAGGAGGGCGTGAGCATCTGGGTGGTGCCGGCCGCGGCCATCACGGCCTCCTCGCCCGACGAGAAGGACTCCTTCTTCGATCCCGCCGGCGACAAGATCTATCGCCACCCCACGTTCTACGAGCTCCCGGAGGGGGTGCGGCACCTGTGACGCCTGTGCCGGTGCCGTCCGGAGTAGCCGGGGCTGTGGCGGGGGCGGGGCCCGACCGGGCCGGGGACGTGGCGGCCTATGCCCTCCGCCTGGGGGACGACGCCCTGGTCCTGGCCCAGCGGCTGTCGGTCTGGGTGGCCTCCGCGCCCGACCTGGAGGAGGACCTGGCCATCGCGAACATCGCCCTCGACCTGCTGGGCCAGGCCCGCTCCCTCCTCTCCTACGCCGGCGAGCTGGAGGGAGCCGGGCGGGACGAGGACGCGCTGGCCCTCGAGCGGGACGAGCGCGACTTCACCAACGTCCTCCTGGTGGAGCAGCCGAACGGCGACTTCGGGACGACGATGGCCCGCCAGCTGCTGTTCTCCGCCTACCAGCTCGAGCTGTACCGGGACCTCACCCGGTCGACCGACGAGACGCTGGCCGGGGTGGCGGCGAAGGCGGAGAAGGAGGTGGCCTACCACCGTGACCACGCCGCCCGCTGGGTGGTGCGCCTGGGGGACGGCACCGAGGAGAGCCACGTCCGAATGCAGGCCGGCGTGGACCAGGTGTGGCCCTACGCCGAGGAGCTCTGGGACGTGGACGACCTGCAGGGGCGCCTCCAGGGCTGCGGGGTCGCCCCCGGCCTGGACGGCCTGCGCCCGGCCTGTGAGGCGTTCGTCGCCGCCACGCTGGCCGAGGCCACGCTGAGCCGCCCCGAGACGACCTGGCGCCCGAGCGGGGGGCGCGGGGGCCGTCACACCGAGCCGTTCGGCTACATGCTGGCCGAGATGCAGCACCTGCACCGCTCCCACCAAGGGGCCCGGTGGTGAGGGAGCCGGCCCCCCGGAGGGGGCGGTCCGGCGGGCAGGCCCGGGCCGTCGAGCCGGCGGCCGTCGAGCGGGCCCGAGCGGCGGTGGCGACCGTGACCGACCCGGAGATGCCCATGGTCACCATCGAGGACCTCGGGGTGTTGAGAGGGGTCGAGCAGGCTGCCGACGGCCACGTCGTCGTGACGATCACCCCCACGTACTCGGGATGCCCGGCCATGGAGGTCATCCGGTCCGACGTGGCCGCCCGGCTGCAGGCCGCCGGGCTCCCGGACGCCGAGGTGCGCACCGTCCTGGCTCCGGCCTGGACGACAGACTGGCTCAGCGACGCGGCCCGGCGCAAGCTGGCCGAGTCCGGGATCGCCCCACCTCCGCCGGCGGTCGGCTCGGCAGCAACGGGCGGAGCGGACGGCGGCCCGGCCCCTGTGGCCGTGGAGCTCGGGGTCCGCTGCCCCCGGTGCGGGGTGCGGGACACCCGGCTGGTATCCCGCTTCGGCCCTACCGCCTGCACCGCGATCCGCGCCTGCCGGGCCTGCGGGGAACCTTTCGAGCACTTCAAGGCCATCTGAGTGGCGGCAGGCCTCTCCGCCACGGGACCCGCCAGTGGCCCCGCCGCCACCGCCCCGGCCCCCGCCGGCCACCACGCCGTCTTCCACCGCCTGGCGGTGTCGGAGGTCCGCCGGCTCACCGACGACGCCGTCGCCATCACCTTCGAGGTCCCAGACGAGCTGGCGGCCGCCTACCGCTTCACCCAGGGCCAGCACGTGGCCCTGCTGTGCCCGGTCGCCGGCGACGAGGTCAGGCGGAACTACTCGATCTGCGAGAGCGCGGCCTCGGGTGTCCTGCGGGTGGCGGTCAAGAGGTTGCCGGGCGGGGTGTTCTCCGGCTATGCCCATGGCCGGCTGCAGCCGGGCGACGTGCTGGACGTCATGACGCCGGTGGGCCGCTTCTTCACGCCTCTCGACCCGGCCAGCCGCAAGCGCTACGCGGCCATAGCCGCCGGCAGCGGCATCACCCCAGTCCTCTCCATCGTGGCCACCACCCTGGAGGTCGAGCCGGCCAGCCAGGTGACCCTCGTGTACCAGAACCGCACGACGGGCTCGATCATGTTCCTGGAAGAGCTGGAGGACCTCAAGAACCGCTACCCGGCCCGCTTGGAGCTCATCCACGTGCTGTCCCGGGAGCCCCAGGACCTGGAGCTGTTCCACGGGCGGCTGGACCGGGGGAGGCTCACCGACCTCCTGGACCGGCTGATCCCGCCCGAGGACGTGGACGAGTGGTTCCTCTGCGGCCCGGCGTCGATGATCGAGGAGGCCCGGTCCACGCTCCTCGCCCGGGGGGTGCCGGCGGCGCGGGTCCACCGGGAGCTGTTCCACTCCGAGCCCGGTCCGGGCCTGCGCCGGGTGGCCACGCACCGGGGCGGCGGACC
>JBOGGR010000245.1:0-4559 GCA_050744025.1 Acidimicrobiales bacterium | reverse complement strand
GCGCCTCCACGGTGTGCCGGCGGCCGGCCAGGTCGGACGAGGCCGCTGACAGACGCCGGGACGCCGGGCCCTGCCAGTCGACGCCGGCCAGCGCCCGAGCCGCCTCGGACACCCGCCGGCCCGGCTCGACCGCCCCCAGCCGGGACGCAGCCCGCTCCAGTCGCCGCTCGGCCGTGGCCACCCCGGCCCGCAGGGCGACAGCCCGGTCGACCCGGGCGAAGGCCCTCTCCGCAGCGTCCAGGCGGGCCCCGAAGGATCGGCCCCCCTCGGCCAGCCAGGCGTCCAGCTCGGCCTGGAGCACGGCCCGGTCCGGCACCACGGCGGTGGCGGCCAACGACGGGGTGCCGCAGCGCAGGTCCGCCACCTCGTCGCAGAGGGGCCGGTCCCGGTCGTGCCCGATGGCCGACACCACCGGCTTGGCGCTGGCGCACATGGCTCGGCACAGCTCCTCGTCGCTGAACGGGAACAGCGCGGAGGCGTCGCCACCACCGCGGGCCAAGATCACCACGTCCACGTCGGGACGGGCTTCGAGCGCCCGCAGGCCGGCGAGGATGGACTGGGCCGCGCCGGGCCCGGTCACCGTGGCCTCCTGGAACAGCAACGGGTAGCCCGGGAACCGGGCCGCCACGACCGACTCGATGTCGGCTCTCACCGCGGCGTCCGACCCGCACACCACACCGATGAGCCGGGGGAGCCGGGGGACGGCGCGGCGGGGCCGGGTGAGGAGCCCGTCGGCAGCCAGGCGCCGCCGGGTGTCTTCCAAGGCGGCGGCGATGGCGCCCGCTCCCACGGGCACCACCTCCTCGGCCACCAGGTGGAGCGACCCCCGGTCGGTCGCCCACGTCAGGGTGGCGGTCACCTCCACCCGCTCGCCGTGGACGACCCGGCACCGTCGGGCCCGAGACGGCGGGCAGACCACGTTGACCTGGGCCGCCCGGTCCCGGAGGACGAAGAAGATCCGGCCCGAGGGCCGGACAGCCGGCTTGACCACCTCACCCTCGACCACCACCCGGCCGATGACGGCCACGGAGCGGGCGATCTCGGCGCTCAGGCGGACCAGGCTCAGGCGCCGGACCGTGGCATCGGACGAGAAGAGCTGCTCCATGCCCGGCCCATGGTAGAAGACCGGCCCGGCGGGACCGGGGCCGAGGGCGGGCCTGGGCCGTCGGGAGCCTGGCCGGCCGGGGCCGGGGCCCGGCCGGCGCGATCATGGCGGCATGACTCGGCGGCGCCGGCACGGCCGAGGGGCTTCTCTGGTTATCGTCGTGACGGCCGGCCTCGGTCTGGTCCTGGGCGCCTGCGGGTCGGCCTCCCCGAGCGGCCGCGGCACCACGCCGAAGGCCCTCCCCACGACCGCGGGGTTGGGGACCGCGCCCCCCGGCTTCTCCGCGGCGCCCTCCCCGTCGCAGCCGGCGCCTTCCTCGCCCTCCACCGTTCCCGACTCGCCGTCCACCGTCACGTCCTCCGGGGAGCCGGGCGAAGCGGTCCCCACCCCGGCGGCCCCGTGGCCCACATACCACCACGACCCTGGCCGGACCGGCGCCGTCGACGCGGGGCCGTCGCCCCGGACCGCCCACGTACGCTGGTCCTCGCCAGTGCCGGCCCCGGTCCAGGCCGAGCCCCTGGTCGTGGACGGCCTGGTCGTCGTGGCCAGCGAGGCGGACACGGTCCTCGCCTTCTCCCAGACGACGGGGCGCCTCCGTTGGAGGGCCACGCTCGGTCGACCCCTGAGCCAGGCCAGCCTCCCCTGCGGCGACATCAACCCCTCGGGCATCACCGGCACGCCGGTAGCCGACCCGGCGACAGGGACCCTCTGGGTCGTGGCCTTCGTCCGGCCCGGACACCACGTCCTGGTCGGCCTCCGACTGGCCGACGGTGCCGTCGTCAGCCGGCGACGGGTGGACCCGCCCGGTGCCAGCCCACTGGTCGAGCAGCAACGGGGCGCCCTCAGCCTGTCGAAGGGCTGGGTGGACGTGCCCTACGGCGGCCTGTTCGGGGACTGTGGGGACTACCACGGCTACGTCGTGGCCGCCAGGGAGGCGGGCGGCTCGACCCTCCGGTCGTTCCGGGTCCCGGCACAGCGCCAGGCCGGGATCTGGGCGCCGTCGGGGCCGGCCGTGGGCACCGACGGCGACCTCTACGTAGCCACCGGCAACGGTTCCCCGCCTCACGGCAACACCGTCTGGCGCCTCAGCACCGGGCTGGCGCCCACCGGCTCCTTCACCCCGCCCGACACGGCCACCCTCGACCGGGAGGATCTCGATCTCGGCTCGACCGGGCCGCTCCTCCTTCCCGGGGGGCTGGTCCTCCAGGTCGGGAAGGCCGGGGTGGCTTACCTCCTCTCCGCCGACCACCTGGGCGGGCAGGGTGGTCAGCGGTACGAGCGCCAGGTCTGTGCCGCCGCCTTCGGGGCCGACGCCCGGGCCGCCAGCCTGGTGTACGTCCCCTGCGTGGACGGGCTCGTGGCCCTCCGGGTGGACCCTGGCCCAGCCGGAGGCCGTCACCCGTCCCTCGACGTGGCGTGGCGGACGCCGTCCTTCGGAGCCGGGCCCCCCATCGTGGCCGGATCGACCGTGTGGCTCCTCGATCCGAGGGCCGGCGACCTCCTCGCCTTCGACGCCACCACCGGTTCCCGGCTGCGCCGGCTCTCCGTCGGCTCGGCCCCCCGCTTCACCACCCCCGCCGCAGCTGGCCGGCAGGTGTACGTCGTAGCAGGAGGACGGCTCTCCGACGTTGGATCCTGACCCGGCACCCGATGGCGCTGCGCGCCTCATCAAGCCGCGCCAGGGGGCCTCGCCTGGGCGGCGAGGCCCCGAAGTTCGCCGTCCTCGTCCCACCACGGGGCGGCGTCCCCGAACCCAGCGGCAGCCAGGGCCGGGGCGAGCGCCTCGTCCTGCTCCCCGCCAGCCTCGATGAGCAGCCAGCCGCCCGGGCGCAGCAGGCGACTTGCGGCGGTCACGATGCGCCGGGCCACGTCGAGCCCGTCGGGGCCGCCGTCCAGGGCGGCCCTGGGCTCGTAGCGCTGCACGTCGGCGGGCAGCAGCCGAAGCTCGCTCGTCGGCACGTACGGTGGCACGGCTGTGACGACGTGGAACGAACGGTCCTGGCGCAAGGGCCCGTCCAGATCCCCGACCAGGGCCTGGACGCCGTTGCCCGCCGCGCACGCTGCCGCCTTCAGGTCGAGGTCGACTCCGACGACTGCGGCAGTCGGCACCTCGGCCAGCAGGTGGGCAGCGATGGCTCCCGCGCCGCAACACAGGTCGGCAGCGCGCCCATGGTCGGGCAGGCGCCCCGCGGCCTTCCTGGCCAGCTCCTCGCTCTGGATCCGAGGGACGTAGACGCCGGGAACGACCCCCAGCCACCGGCCGCAGAACTCCAGCCCGCCGGTGATCCAGGCCAGCGGCTCGCCCCGCTCCCGCCGGCTCAGCCATCCCTCCAGCACCCCTTGGTCGGGTGCCGCTGCCAGGAGGTCGTGCGCCTCTTCCTCGGCGGCGACGCACCCGGCGATGCGCAGGCGCTCGACCACGGCCGTGACCGGGGGAGGGTGGACCGCCACACGGTCAGTCTCCCCCGCATGGCCCACCTTGGATAGGGCCAGTCCGACGTCACTACGCCGGCGTCCGGGTGGGACCGCCCCCACCCGGGGCATCGCTCCCGTGGGGGACGATGGCTCGGTGAGGTGATAGCGGTTTTGGTCGTCCTACGACGCAAACCGCTATCACCTCCGCCCGGGCAGCCCCCGTCCTGGTGAGCACCCACCGGCCTGCCTTCGTGGGATGGTAGGCCGGTGATCGAGGCCAGGCCCAGCGGGACGGTCCCGAGCCCGCCGCCGCCGGCCGGGGCCAGCCCGGCCATGCCCGGCGACCTGCTGGCCCTCGCCCGCGCCGCCAGGGGGTTCATGCCGGACGACGAGGGCCTGGCCCTCCACGACGCCGGCGGAGACGCCGCCCGCCTGGGGGTGGGCCCACTGCTCGAGGTGGGCGCCTACTGCGGCAAGTCGACCGTCTATCTCGGCGCCGCAGCTCGAGGGAGCGGGACGGTACTGTTCAGCGTCGACCACCACCACGGCTCGGAGGAGAACCAGGCCGGCTGGGAGCACCACGACCCTGGGCTGGTCGACCCGGCAACCGGCCGGCTGGACACCCTGCCGGCGTGGCGGCGGACCATCGGGGAGGCCGGCCTCGAGGCGTGCGTCGTCGGCGTGGTGGGCGACTCGGCGACGGTGGCCGCCCACTGGAGGACCCCGCTCGGCCTCCTGTTCGTGGACGGCGGCCACGGCCCCGAGCCGGCCTGGGCCGACTACAGGGGATGGACGCCCCATGTCGCCCAGGGCGGGCTGCTCGCCATCCACGACGTCTTCCCCGACCCCGCCGCCGGCGGGCGCCCTCCGTACGACCTGTGGTGCCGGGCCCTTTCCTCTGGCGCCTTCGCCGAGGTCTCGGCCTGCGGGAGCCTGAGGGTGCTGCGCAGGGTGGCCGCCGGCATCTGAGCTGGGCCGGGCCGGAGCGGGCGGGGGCCGGAGCGGGCGGGGGCCGGAGCGGGCGGGGGCCGGAGCGGGC
>JBOGGR010000244.1:0-7202 GCA_050744025.1 Acidimicrobiales bacterium | reverse complement strand
CATAGACGACCGTGCGCTGAGGTCCCGAGGTCTCACCCGGGACATCGACCAGGATCAAGCGACCGACCCGCTGAGCGGGCACCGGGAGCTTGCCCTCCTGGAACCACCGGTAGGCGGTGAATTTGCTGACCCCCACCTTCGCCGCCCACTCCGAGAGGTTCACATCCACATACGAGCACATACGTTCTGCGACTGGCTACTACTCAAAGGGGAGCTGCTGGCACCCCTTCATGACGACCTCAACGGGCACCCACGCGGCGGACCACGGCGCCGGCCGCCTCCAGCCCGGCCCGCGCGGAGTCGAGGAGCGGCTCTCCCCGGGCCAGGGCGGCGGCAAGGGCCCCGGCCAGGGCGTCGCCCGCGCCCGTAGTGTCGACGACGTCGCCGGCCCCGCCGCCGAGCGACGCCACGGGGAGCCGGTGGACACCCGACGCCGTTCCGACCACGGCGCCGTCTGCGCCCAGAGTGATCACGACGGACCTCGGCCCGCGGTCGAGGAGGTCACGGGCGACCGGCTCGGCCTCCCCGACGGTGATCGCCTCCCGCCCCAGCAGGAAGCCGGCCTCGTGCTGGTTCGCGAGCAGCGGGTCGAGCCCCAGCAGGGCCCGGTCCGGCACCGGCTGCACCGGGGCGAGGGTCAGGACCGGGCGGACGCCGGCACCGACTGCGAGTGCCAGCGCAGCCACGACCGTGTCGAGAGGAACCTCCAGCTGCACGAGCAGGACGGCCGCCTGGCGCAGCGCGGGGGCGCCGAGCTCGACGTCGGCCGGACCGAGGCGGTGGTTCGCGCCGGCTTCCAGCACGATCGAGTTCTCGCCGTCAGGGGTGACCACGATGTAGGCCGAGCCGGTGGCGACATCGCGGTCCGTCGTCACCAGATCCGTGCCGACCCCGGCCGACGCCAGGGCGTCGAGCATCCGCTGACCGGCCGGGTCGGCGCCGACGCGGGCCAGCAGCTGGACCCCGGCGCCCTGGCGGGCGGCGGCCACCGCCTGGTTGGCGCCCTTGCCCCCCGGACGCCGGACGACCGAGGTCGCCGACAGGGTCTCCCCCGGCTCTGGCCGGCGGGGGACCCGGAGCACCACGTCCTCGTTGACCGATCCCACCACGAAGACCGAGCCCGGCCCGGCCCCGGCAACCATCCCCGACCCCCCGCCTACGTCCCGGCCGGGTGCCAGACGGTCTTGGTCTCGACGAAGGCGAGCATCCGTGCCGGGGAGGGAGGAACCGACCAGTCGGGCTCGGCCGGGCCCGGGGGCAGGACCCGCTTGACGTTCGCCGCCGCCGCCCGCTCCAGCTCCACCGACTCTGGCGGCGCCACCCCCACGAGGTCCACGGCGTCCACGTCCCGGTGGGCAGCCAGGACCGGGGCCAGCTCCGCCGTCCGCCCGGTCAAGACGTTGACGACGCCGGCGGGCAGGTCGGAGGTGGCCAGGACCTCGGTCAGGGTGACGGCAGGCAGGGGCCGGCCCTCGCTGGCGAGGACGACAGCAGTGTTGCCGGTCACGATCACCGGGGCGAGGACGCTCACGAGGCCGAGGAGGGAGGAGCCCTGGGGGGCCACCACCCCGACCACCCCGGTGGGCTCGGGGAAGCTGAAGTTGACATATGGGCCGGCCACGGGGTTGAGGCCCCCCGCCACCTGGGCGAGCTTGTCGGCCCAGCCCGCGTACCAGACCCAACGGTCCACCGAGAGGGCCACCTGGCGCCCGGCCGCCGCCGCCCGGAGCCCCTCGGCCGCGGCCACCTCCCCGGCCAGCTGGTCCCGCCTTCCCTCCAGCATCTCGGCCACCCGGTAGGCCACCTGGCCCCGGTTGTAGGCAGTCGTGCCCGACCAGCCGGTCACTGCCGCCCGGGCCGCCGCCACGGCGTCGCGGACGTCCTTCCTGGAGGCTTGGGCGGCGTTGGCGAGGAAGCGGCCGTCGGAGGAGTCGACGACGTAGGACCGGCCCGACTCCGAGCGGGGGAATGCCCCACCGACGTAGAGCTTGTAGGTCTTGCGCACGCAGAGCCGGGGCCCGCCGGCGCCGGCTGCGGCGTCAGGCATCGAGGTACGCCCCCAGCCCGTGGCGGCCGCCCTCCCGGCCGAAGCCCGACTCCTGGAAACCGCCGAACGGGCTGGCCGGGTCGAAGCGGTTGAAGGTGTTGGCCCACACCACCCCGGCCCGGAGGCGCTGGGCCATCCAGAGGGCCCGACTCCCCTTCTCCGTCCAGATCCCCGCCGACAGCCCGTACGGGGTGTTGTTGGCCTTGGCCACCGCCTCGGCTGGCGTCCTGAACGTGAGGACCGAGAGGACGGGGCCGAAGATCTCCTCCCTGGCGATGCGGTGGGACTGGGAGACCCCTGTGAACACCGTGGGCGGGAACCACCAGCCCCGCTCGGGCAGGGGGCAGGGGGGCGACCACCGGGCCGCGCCCTCGGCCTCGCCCGTGGCGGAAAGGGCGGTGATCCTGGCGAGCTGCTCGGGAGAGTTGATGGCGCCGATGTCGGTGTTCTTGTCCAGTGGGTCCCCGAGGCGGAGGGTGGTGAGGCGGCGCTTCAGGCTGTCCAGGACGGCGTCGGCGACGGATTCCTGGACGAGCAGCCGGGAGCCGGCGCAGCAGACGTGGCCCTGGTTGAAGAAGATGCCGTTGACGATCCCCTCCACCGCCTGGTCCAGGGGAGCGTCGTCGAACACGACGTTGGCCGCCTTGCCGCCCAGCTCGAGGGTGAGCCGTCGGCCCGTGCCGGCGAGGTTCGCCTGGATGGCCTTGCCCACCTCGGTCGACCCGGTGAAGGCGACCTTGTCCAGGCCGGGATGGCCCACCAGGGCTGCCCCGGTGGCGCCGGGGCCGGTGAGGACGTTCACCACGCCCGGCGGGAGCTCGGCCTGTTGGAAGATCTCCGCCAGCCGAAGGGCCGTGAGCGGTGTGGTCTCGGCCGGCTTCAGCACGCACGTGTTACCGGCGGCGAGGGCCGGGGCGAGCTTCCAGGCCGCCATGAGGAGGGGGAAGTTCCAGGGGATCACCTGGCCGGCGACGCCGAGCGGCCGGGGCGAGGGCCCGAACCCGGCCCACTCCAGCTTGTCGGCCCACCCGGCGTGGTAGAAGAAGTGGGCAGCGGCCAAGGGGATGTCGACGTCGCGGGACTCCCTGATCGGCTTGCCGTTGTCCAGGGTCTCCAGCACGGCCAGCTCCCTGGCCCGCTCCTGCATGATCCGTGCCACCCGGAACAGGTACTTGCCCCTCTCGGCCCCGGGCATCGGCCCCCAGACCTCCTCCCGCGCCCGGCGGGCCGCGGCCACGGCCCGCTCGACGTCCTGTGGCCCGGCCTCGGCCACCTCGGCCAGGACCTCCTCGGTGGCAGGGTTGAGCGTCTTGAAGGCCCCCCCCTCGGCCGGTTCGACGAATGTCCCGCCCACGAACAGCCCGAAGGAGGAGCGCATGCGGGCGACCTCGGCGGACTCGGGGGCTGGCGCGTAGTCCCACCTGGCGCCACCACCCGACTGACCCGCCGTTGGCTCTTCCACGTCAGTCCAGGGTGAAGTGGTCGGGGCCGGCGTATGCGCCGGTGAGCTGCTTGGAGCGCTGCATGAGGAGGTCGTTCAGGAGGCTGGACGCGCCGATGCGGAACCGGTCGGGAGAGAGCCAGTCGTCGCCGGCCACCTCCTTCACGAGCACCAGGTAGCGCAGGGCGTCCTTGGCGCTGCGGACCCCGCCCGCCACCTTGACCCCGACCTGCCGGCCCGACGCCTCGGCGAAGTCGCGCACGGCCTCCAGCATCACGAGGGCAACGGGCGGAGTGGCAGCCGGGGACACCTTGCCTGTCGAGGTCTTGACGAAGTCGGCTCCCGCCAGCATCGCCAGCCAGGCAGCCCGGCGGACGTTGTCGTAGGTGGCGAGCTCGCCCGTCTCGAGTATCACCTTGAGGCGGGCGGCCCCGCAGGCCTCCTTGACCGCGCTCACCTCCTCCTTCACCGCGTCGTAGCGACCGGAGAGGAACGCGCCCCTGTCGATGACCATGTCCACCTCGTCCGCCCCTGCCGCCACGGCGCCGGCCACGTCCGCCAGCTTGACGGGGAGCGACGCCCGCCCCGAGGGGAACGCCGTCGCCACCGAGGCGACGGCCACACCGCTTCCCGCCAGCTCGGCCCTGGCCACGGTCACCAGGTCGGGATAGACGCACACGGCGGCCACCGGAGGGACGCCGGGGTCGGCCGGGTCAGGACGGCGGGCCTTGGCGCACAGGGCCCGGACCTTGCCGTGGGTGTCGGCCCCCTCCAGCGTGGTGAGGTCGATCACGCGCACGGCCATGTCCAGCGCCCACAGCTTGGCCTCCCGCTTGATCGAGCGGGTGGCCAGCGCCGCCGCCCTCGCCTCGACGCCGACCTGGTCGACACCGGGGAGACCGGACAGCCACCGCTCCAGGGCGACCGCCGGCGCACTCATCGCCGCTCCATCGCTCCGAGCTTGCCCTGCTCTGCCGCCGCCGGCAAGGCGGGGCGGGCCGGGGCGCGCCGCTAGTGTCCGGCCGACCGTGTAGTTGAGCCGCCGATAGGAGCGCCCTGGTGCGGGTCGCCGTCACCGGATCCATCGCCACCGACCATCTCATGACCTTCCCAGGGAGGTTCGTCGACTCGCTGCTGGTGCAGGACCTGGGCCGGCTGTCGGTGTCGTTCCTGGTCGACGACCTGGTGGTGCGCCGGGGCGGCATCGCCGCCAACATCTGCTACGGCATGGGGCTGCTCGGTGAGCACCCGGTCCTGGTCGGCTCGGTCGGCAACGACTTCGCCGACTACCGGTCCTGGCTGGAGCGCCACGGCGTGGACACCGTGAGCGTGCACGTCTCCACGCTCGCCCACACGGCCCGGTTCCTCTGCACCACCGACGCGGACCACAACCAGATCGCGTCCTTCTACACCGGGGCGATGGCCGAGGCCCGCGACATCGAGCTGGCCCCGGTCGCCGCCCGGCTGGGTGGGCTCGACCTCGTCGTGGTGAGCCCCAACGACCCCGACGCGATGCTCCGTCACAGCGAGGAGTGCCGGGCCAGCGGAATCCCCTTCGCCGCCGACCCCTCCCAGCAGCTGGCCCGCATGGAGGGGGTGGACATCCGGGCCCTGGTCGAGGGGGCCAGCTACCTGTTCACGAACGAGTACGAGAGCTCCCTCTTGGCCGAGAAGACGGGCTGGACGCCCGACGATCTCCTCGAGCGCGTGGGGGTGTGGGTGACGACTCTCGGACCCCGGGGGTCACGCCTCACGACGAGGGGAGAGCCTCCGGTGACGCTGCCCGCAGCGCCCGAGGCGCGCAAGGCCGACCCGACCGGGGTCGGTGACGCGTTCCGGGCCGGGTTCGTTACCGGTGTGGCCTGGGGCTTGGCGCTGCCCCGGGCCGCCGAGGTGGGAAGCCTGGTCGCGACGTACGCCCTCGAGACCGTCGGCCCGCAGGAGTACCGGTTCGACCATCCCGGGTTCCTCTCGCGGTTCGCTGCCGCCTACGGCGAGGAGGCGGCGTCCGACCTCCGGCCCCACCTGCTCGCCGGCGCGGCCGGCCCCAGGGGCTGAGCGCGCCGGGGCGACCCGGGGATGCCAAGCGCGGTGAGGAGCATCGGCTGCTGCGCCGAATCACCCAGGACGGCCCCCGAGGCGGGTGACGGCCCGGGCGGCGGCGGCAAGAGCCAGGTCGGCGCATCCCGACAGGGGCTGGCCGTCCAGCCACGCAGCCAGGAAGCCGGCGCAGGACGCATCCCCGGCGCCGGTCGTGTCCACCACCTGGGCCGGCACCGCCGGGCGCCACAGCCGCTCGCCCTCCCGGGTCGCCACCAGCAACCCGGCCGCGCCCACCTTGAGGACGACGACAGCGGCCCAGCCGAGGAGAGCGCCGGCGACGTCCTCGGGCTCCACCAGCCCGGACAGCACCCGACCCTCGTCGAGGTTGGGGAAGAGGATCTCGGCGTCACCGACCCACCCTAGGAAGTCCTCCGGGCCGGCCGCCCGCAGGAAGCGCTCCGATCCCGGGTCCACGGAGAGCGCCACGTGGCGCCGGCGGGCCCGGCCCACCAGGTCCAAGGTCGCGGTCCTTCCGCCCGGGTCGAAGAGCGCGTAGCCCGACAGGTGCAGCAGTGCGACACCGTCGAGCAGGTCGTCTCCGAGGTCCTGGGCGGAGAGCCCGAGGTTGGCCCCCCGGTCGGTGAACATGGACCGCTCCCCGTCCGCCGACACCAGGACCACGATCGCACCGGTCGGGACCACCGGGTCGGAGGTGAGGTGGGCCTCCACGCCATGGTGTGCCAGCTCCTCGGCATGCCTGGCCAGCCCGGCCGCCCCCACCCGCCCGGCGAAGCGGACCGCCGCCCCGAGGTGCCCGAGCCAGGCCGCCTGGTTGGCGCCCGAGCCGCCGGGGGAGGCGACGATCGTGGAGGGGGTGTCGCTGGCCGGCGAGAGGGCAGCCAGCGGCCGGACGACCACCTCGTCGATGACGTCGCCGACGACGAGGACCGACGATCCGGAACGGGTCGTCGGTCCCGGGCCGGCCGCGCGACCGGTGAGGGCGCCCGTCTACGCCACCCGGCGGCCGTCGAGGACCACGGCCACGCCGGCCTCGTCGGCCTCAGTGGTCGCCGGTCCACTGATCTCCGCGCCGGCCACGACGCCCCTGGCCCGGTGGCCGGCCCTCACCAGCAGACCGGCCCGGCGGCCCGCCCGCTCGACGTCGGAGGGCCCCACGGTGCGGGAGACCTCGACCACGAGGTAGGCAGGCTCACCGCCGTCCGTGCCGGCCACGACCACGTCGGCCAGGGCCACGTCCGCCGCCTCCTCCGGGGTGAGCCGGCCGCCGGCGACGGCCTCCTCGAGCATGTCCGCCAGCTCGCCCGTGTACACCGTGCGGGCCCGGCGGACCAGGGCCCCGAAGTACCCGTACGGATGGTGGCGGTAGCGAGCCTCGAGCCGCATCCCGGCCAGGTCGCCGCCGAGCGTCCCCACCCTGTCGGCCAACCCGAGGATCTGGCGAGTGTGCTCGACCGCGATGTCCCGGAGCTCGGTCACCGAGGCCCGGAGCCCGGTCACCGACTCCCGGAGCTCGGTCACCGACTCCCGGAGCTCGGCGATCTGGCGGCTGTTGGCCCGGACGGTCTCGGCCAGCTCGGCGATCTGGAGGCTGTTGGCCCGGACGGTCTCGGCCAGCTCGGCGATCTGGAGGCTGTTGGCCCGGACGGTCTC
>JBOGGR010000243.1:0-9778 GCA_050744025.1 Acidimicrobiales bacterium | reverse complement strand
GCCGCGAGCGCAGCGCCGCACTCGCCGCAGAACCGGTGCGAGGCCGGCGCCGGCGCCCCGCACGACGGGCAGGCGAGAGCCAGGCCGGCCCCGCACTGCCCGCAGAACCTCTGTCCGCCCGGATTGTCCGCTCCGCACGCCTGGCAGCGCACGGGCCCACCTCCCGTCGGAGCGTGCGCACGCTCGTCTGAGCCCCCAACGGTACGCCGTTGTGGCCGGCCCGGCGCGCCCACTGGGCCGCCCAGGAGCAGCCGGGGCTCAGCCGGGGGCTCAGCCGGGGGCTCAGCCCAGGACCAGCCCGGGCTCAGCCGGGGGCTCAGCCGGGGCTCAGCCGGCGCCCGTGTGCCAGGCCAGGAGATCGCACGCCTGGCCCGGATCGCGCCGGACCAGCTCGGCGGAGAGCCGGCACACCTCGTCGGCCACGCCGGTCACCTCCTCGACGAAGGTCTCGTGGGCGCCCCTCTCCGGGTCCTCCACCGACCCCTCCACGAACAGCACGGCGAAACGGGCCGGGCGCCCGTCGGCCTTCCGCCGCAGCACCCGCCCCATCCGCTGGATCATCTGGCGGCGCGACCGGCTGGCCCCCACGATCACCGCCAGGTCGGCGGCGGGGACGTCCACCCCTTCGTCGAGCACCCGGGGAGCGCAGATGACGTCGAGGCCGCCCGAGGCGAAACGGCCCAGCACAGCCCTCCGGTCCTCTCCCCCCATGGCCGAGTGGATGACCCCTGCCCTGAGGTTGCAGGCGGCGAGGCGGGCGCATGCCTCCTCGCTGGCGGCGATGCTCTGGGTGAACACGATGGCGCGGTCGGCCCCGGCCACGGCCGGCGCCAGCCCGGCAAGGGCCTCGGCCTTGGCCGGGGTGTCGGCCAGGAGGCGCCGGCGCTCGAGGAGGGCGGCCCGGTAGCGGCGGGCGACACCCGAGCCCGAGCCGGCGCCCGAGCCGGCCCCGCCGCTGTCCCCGAACCCGTCGGCGAGGAGGTTCACGGCCCGGATGAAGGCCTCGAACGGCTCGGCGGGGAGGCCGTGGACGGTGGTGAGCCGGAACCACAGCTTCGAGATCTCGTCCGAGAGCTCGTCGTAGAGGCACTGCTCGACCTCGCTCAGGCGCACCCCGACGAAGGCGACCCGGAAGCGGGCCGTCACCCCTTCGGCCACGGCCCTCTTGTAGCCCATGCGGAAGCAGGTGGGCCCGAAGTAGGGGTCGAGCCAGGCGAGGTGGCCGTCGTCGTCCCTCGCGTAGGTGGCGCTCAGCCCGAGGCGGCGGGCGAAGCGGCCGTCCAGGGCCAGGCGGTTCACCTCGCTCCCGTAGCGGTGGCACTCGTCGGCCAAGAGCAGGCCCCCACGGCGTATCGGCCGCACGTCGAGGTCGCGGGCGCTGTTGACCACGGCGACGACCACGTCGTGGGTGAGCAGCGTGTCCGCCCCGCCGGCCCCGAGGCGCCCCACCAGGGAGCCGGGCGGGAGCCGGGCCGCCAGCTCGCCCACCCACTGGTGCTGGAGCTCCACGGTCGGCACGAGCACGAGGACCTGGCCCCGGCGGCCGATCTCCTGGAGGGCGGCCGCCACCCCGAGCCTGGTCTTGCCCGTCCCCGTCACCGCCTCCACCACGCCCCGGCCGCCGGCCCGGGACCAGGCGCCGAGGGCCTCGGCCTGCCACGGCCAGAGGGCGAGCGGGGAGGAGGGGCTGGGGCCCTGGGGCCCACCGGCGGGAGTGGGCGCTGGATCTTCTGAGGAACAGCCGCTGTTCCTCCAGAGCTGGGTGCCCACCAACGGGCCGTGACCGCCAGGGCCGGCCCCCCCTTCCCCGGCGAGCCACCAGCGGGGCGGCTCGGCGCCGTCGCAGCGGAACCTGCCGTGGCCCGCGTACAGGGCGAAAGCCACCGACCGGAGCCCCGGCCCCGGCCCCATGCCCATCAGGTCGGCCAGCTCGGGCGCCGTCAGCCCGGGCCGGCGTCCGAGGACCGCCTCCAGCTCCTCGGCCAGCACGGCCCGTCAGGCCCCGTCGCCGGCGCCCCCGGTCGGACCCTCGGGGTCGGGGTCGGCGTCGGGATCGGCGCTCAGGTCCACCGTCAGCTCCGCCGCCGTCATCTCGGGCTGGTACGTCGGGTCGAGGCGCCGCAGGTCCCACTCGTTGATCCAGCCCCGGACGTACTGGCGCATGCGGTTGGACGGGAGGCGCTCCAGGCCGGCGACGTCGGGCGGCTCCCAGCCGTAGGCCTCGGCGTGGATCTCCTTCAACTTGGCGTACGTGCGGTCGAGCTCGTCCTGGCCGGGGGGCTGCAGGGGGACCTGGTCGCGCTCGAGGATCCGCATGCCAGCGTCGGCCTGGCCGGCCAGCAGCTCGTCCTCGACCGTGTCCTTCATGCGCAGGCGCTTGGGGATGAGCTCGATGTCGTTCTTGCCCATGAGGACCTGGGTCTCGAAGTCGTCGACGGTCGTGAGCACGGCGCACAGCGGCGCCCCCGGGTCGTCCCGGTCGCCGCGCACCCAGCGAGCCACCTCAGCGTAGGAGCGGGCCCGCTGGAACAGCGAGTAGCGGCCGATCAGCTCGACCTCGTCGATGAGCACCACCCAGCCCGCGTAGCCGGCTGCCCGGGCCAGGCGGGACACGAACCTGAACCGCTGCACGGACAGGTCCCGTTCCTTGACCTTGGCCAGGCGGTACGTGGCCGCCGCGCCCGTCTCCTTCAGCCTGCGCCGCAGGTCGGCCACCGGCATCGGGTCGCCGGCCCAGAACCGCACTATGCGGTCCCGCAGCTCCTCGTCCCCCTTCGCGTACTCGTGGAGGAACAACGTGGCGGCGAAACGGCTGTCGACGGGCGCCTCGTCCTGGTGCACCCAGCGGTACAGGTCCGCGTACGGCTGGGAGTCCACCTGGAGCCCGACGGCGATCTCGTCGATGGCCGACCCCGGGCGACCGGGCACCTTGGCCCCCTCCATGGCGGCGCGGAAGACCTTGGCCGGGTCGTGCAGCGGCGTCTCCTTGGAGACGACGACCTTGGACACCACGAAGCGGCGGCTCAGCGCCACGTGGGCCAGGTGCTCGAGGACGTGGCTCTTGCCGGTCCCGAACCCGCCCCCGACGAGCATCCCTCCTCCTGCCGGCGGGGCTCCTGGCGGCGAGGCGCCTGGCGGCGTGGCGCCCGAGGGGGCGGCGACGGCATCGAGGAGCTGAGTGAAGCGGTCCTCGACCCCTACCTGCATGGATCCCAGCACCAGCACCGCGTCGCGGTTGGGCACGCCGGCCCGCAGCGCCTCCAGGGCCCGGCGCCTCTCCACCGAGTGCTCGGTCACCGGTCCACCCCGAGGCGGACGAGCGAGGAGAACGGGTTGTCGCGGTTGCGGTCGCGCACCTCGTCGAAGATGCGCAGCTTGAGGGCCTGGTAGCGGTTGAGCCCCCGACTCTGGTCCGAGAGGAACTCCGGCGCGGCGACGACCACCACGAAGCAGTGGGCCAGCTCGTCGGTGTTGTCCACCAGCTGGCGCAGCACCTCGTAGGCGTCGAGCAGCGCCCCCCTGGTGTAGTAGTAGCCCTGCCGCTCCTCCGGGGCCGGACGCCGGGCCATGCCGAAGCGGCGGACGTCCAGGGTCAGGAGCAAGCCGGAGCGGCCGTTGACCGCCAGCCAGTGGGCCAGCGAGAACAGCATCTGGCGGGCGTTGTGCCGGCCGATGCGGCGGAAGATGAGGGCGGACTTGAGGGCCGAGATCTGGCGGAGGTCCCCTTTCAGCCAGTCCAGGACGGCGGTCTGCTCGGCGTCGGCCACCTGGCCCGTGTGCAGCTGGGCCTGGCACAGGCGCAGCATGGCGATCCGGAACTCCTGGACCATGGCGTAGTCCCGGTACACGCGGCCCTGGAGGTCCCGGTCCACGTCCCGCTTGAGCTCGCGGGCGTCGACGCCGTGGTGGGCGGCGACGCGCTCGAGGGACAGCTCGGCGCTCCCGGGCGGCACGGGGTAGCCGGCTCCCTCCAATGCCCGGCGGGCGGTCTTTGCCGCGAGCCCGTCCCAGTCCACCTGGCGGGCCACCTCGAAGAAGACCTGCTCCAGCAGGTGCACACGTGTGACCGAGGCGTCCACGGTCGCCACCACGTAGCCAGCCTCCCGTCCAAGGCCCCCCAGCCTGGTGGCGAGCGAGGCGGCGACGGCGTCGTCGGGCACCACCGTGAACTTGACCGCCGCCCCGCCGCCCTCGACGTACCCCCTCAGGTAGTCCTCTCCGAGGAACCCGGTGTACTCCTCGACGCCTATCAACTGCCCGGCTCCACGAAGGCGATCGCCGCGTACACCTTGGCCTGGCCTCTCCGGGTGACGGTGGTGAGGACGGCGCCTGTGGCCCTGGTCGTTGCGCTGGCCGGGAGCGTCATGCGCCGGCCGTCCTTCACGTGGACGACGCCGCTCTGGTCCAAGAGGTACAGGTCCCGGGCCAGCTCCTGCTTCGTGTACTCCCGGGCCGCCCCGGGCCGGAGCGTCAGCACGCGGTGGACCTCGACCAGCTTCACCGGCACGCCGGGCCGCCTACCCTTTGCCGCCACCAGGAGGTCGTACGCGGCCGCCAGGCTCTCGATGAACGCGGCCTCCTTCAGCTTGGAGGACCGCTCCCGGAGGGAGGCAAGGTGGCTGACGACCACCGACGGGCGCACCCTGCGGTCCTTCTTCTTGTCGATCGCCACCGAGGCCTCGGACGCCTGCACCTCCACGACGGCCGGGTAGCAGAGGATCCTCTGGTCCTCCTCGATGGGGCCGAGGCCGGCCTCGGCCGCCGCGGCCAGCAGCTCCTTGGTGTACTCGCCCGAGGCGAACCACTGCGGGACGTCGAAGCGCCAGCCAGCCCGCAGCTCGCGGGCCGCCTCCAGCGCCTGGTCGGCCAGGGCGACGGCCGCGTCCAGCGCCTGGGCCAGCTCGCGCACCTGGCCCACGGCCGCCGCCGACTTGGCCCGTCTGGCCTGCTTGGTGGCCGCGACGAGGGGCCGCAGGGCGGCCTCGGCCTCCTCCTCGACGGCCCCGAGGGCGTGCTCCAGCGTGGCTGGGCCGCGTGTGGTGGGGCCGGGCGTGGTGGGGCGGGGCGTGGTGGCTGGGGTGGCTGGACGGGGTGTGCTGAGGGGGTGGGTCATGGCGCTCCTTGCGTCGAGATCTCTGCGTCTCCGGGATGCCGGGGGCGGGCGACCGGGGGCTGCTGCACGGCGGGCTGCCCTGGTGGGCGGTGGACCTCCACGACGAAGTCCCCGGCCCCGGAGAAGCCGAGCAGCAGCGTATCTCCGTCGCCGGCCCCGGCAGCGAGGGCGACGGCCCGCACCGAGCCCCGCGTCGTCTGGTCGCCGTCGTGGACGAGGGTGACCGGGCCGAAGCGGCTGGAGAACGTGCGCCGGTGGTGGGGACGCAGCCCGACGAGCTCGACGGTTGCCAAGGGGACGGCCGCCTCTGCCCCTCGCAGCACGTCCCGGTCGACCCGGACCCACAGCCACGACCGTCCGTCAGCGGCGCCGCCTGTTGGGGGCGCCCCGGCCGGCGGCGCCGGCCGGGCTGCGGCTGACGAGGCCGCCTCGCCTGGGGCCGTGGTGCGGCCGGCGGGAGCTCGCGCCGGCTGGGCCGCGGCTGCCCGGGGGGGTCTGCCCGGGGCCGTCCCGCCTGCCGGCGCCGGAGCGCCTCGCCGGGCGGCCGTGCCAGGGGACGTCCCGGACGTCCCGGCCGCCGGGGGACCCGGCGGCTGAGCCGGAGAGGCCGGCCGGGCCCAGTCGCTCAGCTCGACGCGGTCCGGCCCCGGCCGGCGGAACCGGCGCTGGCGCAGGACCTCCTCCAGCGCCTCCACAGGGACGTGCCGGCCCCCGAGGCCCAGGCAGCCGGCGATCTCGCCGGGCGGCATGGCCCGGCCCTGGGCGTCGAGGAGGCGCTCGACCACGTCGCCCAGCCGGCCGGTCAGGGACACGACCAGGTCCTCCACGACGACGGCTCCGCAGTCCGCCAGCCACGGCACGATCCTGCCCGGCTCGATCGCGAGGTCGGCCAGCTCGGCCCGGGCATCGGCCAGGGGGCGCACCCCGCCGTCGGCCGCCAGGCAGGCGAGCGTGGCGGCCACGACCTCGGCCGGGCCGATGGCCAGCCACCCCGGCCGGTCCGGGACGGGCTCGTACGGGCCGGCCAGCCACAACGCCAGCGCTCCGGTCGGGAGGTCGCGGCCACTGACGCCGTGGTCGGACAACGCCGCCTCCGCGCCGGCCTCCGGGGTCAGTCGGCCCAGCCGGCGGCGCAGGGAGCGGACCAGCCACGGGATCGCGTCGGGGGCCTCCGCCAACGCGGCCCGCACCCTCGTCCCGGCCCGGTCCCGGAGCTGGGCGACCCGGGCCCCCGAGACGCCGAGCTCGGACCCGAGCTCCCCCAGGGCCGGCCGTCCCTGGCGACGGAGGGACCACTCGAGGAACACCCGCCGGTCCCGCTCGTCGCCCACGGCGTCCAGCAGCCCGGCCAGGGCGGCGTCGGGGTCGGCCGACCACGGGGCAGCACGCCGGAGCACGCGGTCGGCGGCGAGCCGCACCACCGGCTCGGGACCGTTGGCCCGCCGGTCCAGCAGCGCCTCCAGCAGTGCTCGGCTCGGGAGGGACCGCTCGTGGTCGAGCAGCGCGACCAGGTCGCCGACCACCCCGGCCCCGTTCCGGCGGCGCCCAGCCCCGACCCCGGCCGGGCGCGGCCGCGCCCCGGCCCCGTCTCGGCACGGCCCGGACGACCCGTTGCCGGCGGCCCCGTTCCGCCGCGCCACTGCCTCAGATGCTCCGCCCGAGCCCATGCAACCGACGCTAGCCACGCCGCCAGCCCCGGTGGTGGATCCCCCCGCGGGAGGTGACTCGGGCGGTGCGGCAGGCGGGAGTGGGCACGGGGGGTGAGGCGGGACGAATGCTGTTCATCCTTGACAAGGTTCCTATCGAGAGATATCTTTCGAGATATGCCTAGTGAGAAGCCGTCCCGCCCGGAGCTCCGCCAGGTCACGGACGTGAGGACCATGCGGGCGATCACCCACCCGGTCCGCATCGCCCTGATCGAGGCGCTCAGCCTGGAGGGGGCCATGACGGCCACCGAGGCCGGCGAGGCCATCGGCGAGTCCCCCACCACGTGCTCGTTCCACCTCCGCCAGCTCGCCAAGTACGGATTCGTCGAGGAGGCGGGCGGCGGCAAGGGGAGGGCAAGGCCGTGGCGCATGACCTCGATAGGGATGTCGATCTCCTCGGCCGCCGGCGACCCCCAGGCGAGGGTGGCGGCGTCGGCCCTGTCCCGGCTGCTGCAGGAGCGCTACCTGGCCCGGCTGGAGACCTGGCTGGAGACGAGGAGCCTCTACCCCCCGCAATGGCAGGAGGCGGCCGGCCAGAACGAGTCGGTCATCTACCTCACGGCCGCGGAGCTGGAAGAGCTGGAGGAAGAGCTCGTGGCCATCCTGCTCCCCCGCTACAGGGAGCGCCTCACCGACCCGAGCCTGCGGCCACAGGGATCGCTGCCAGTCGAGATCCTCACGTTCTCCTACCCGATCCGCTTCCCGGACGAGGGCTGACCTGTGCGCCGCCTGCTGGGCGAGGCCGGGGGCTGACCGGTGCGCCACCTCCTCCGCGAGACCGGGGGCTGACCGGTGCGCCGCCTGCTCGCCATCCCCAACGCCCGGCTCTACCTCGGCGGCCAGGCCCTCTCCATCTTCGGGGACACGGCCCTCTGGCTGGCCGCCGGGATCTGGGTGAAGACGCTCACGGGCAGCAACGCGCTCGCCGGCCTCACGTTCTTCTTCTTCGCCCTGCCGAGCCTGCTCTCGCCTCTCTCGGGCCTACTCGTCGACCGCGTCAGGCGCCGGCCCCTCCTCGTCGTCACGAACCTCTGCACAGGGGCGGTGGTGCTGCTGCTCCTCCTCGTGCACGGCCGGGGCGACGTGTGGCTCGTCTACACGGTGATGGTGGCCTACGGGATGGCTTACGGGGTGCTCGGCTCCGGCCAGTCGGCCCTGCTGACAGTGATAGTCCCCGACGAGCTCCTCGGCGACGCGAACGGGCTCCTGCGCACCGTGAGAGAGGGCCTGCGCCTCGTCTCGCCTCTGGTGGGGGCCGGGCTGTTCGTGGTCCTCGGCGGGGGCGCGGTGGCCGTCCTGGACGCGGTGACGTTCGTCGCGGCGGCCATCTCCCTGCTGCTCGTCAAGGTGGACGAGCCCGCCCCGGCACCAAGGGCGAGGGGGGAACGGTGGCTCGCCGGCGTCACCGCCGGCTTCCGCCACATCTCCTCCACTGCCGTACTGCGCCAGATGACCATCGCCTGCGCGGCCGTGCTCCTCGTCGTCGGCTTTGCGGAGACCGCCGTCTTCGCCCTTGTGGCGCAAGGCTTGCAGCGGCCCCCTTCATTCGTCGGGGTGATAGTCGCCGTCCAGGGGGTGGGCGCGGTGGTGGGTGGCCCCACGGCCGCCCCCGTGATGCGGCGCATCGGCGAGGGGTGGGTGTCCGCGGCCGGCATGCTGGCCCTCGCCTGCGGCGGGGCGCTGTGGGTGGCGCCCTCCCTCCCGGCGGTGGCCGGCGGGAGCGTCCTCGTCGGCTTCAGCCTGCCCTGGCTCGTGGTGGGCGCCTACACCCTGGTCCAGCGCCGCACGCCGGCGCCGTTGCAGGGCCGGGTCTTCTCGGCCTTCGACACGCTGGTCAGCACGCCCCAGACGATCTCGATCGCGCTCGGGGCCCTCTTGATCTCGGTCGTCGACTACCGGGTCCTCCTCGCCATCCTGGCCGGGGTGGTGACGATGGCCGGCATCTACCTCGCGACCAGGCCCGAGCAGAGGCGGGAGGGTGGGGTGCGGCGCCGGGGTGCGGCGGGTGCGGTCGCCGGCCGGGCACCCCAGGTTGCTGCGTCCGAGCCCAGGTAGAGGTTCCCATCCACCACCGGACGGCGGCGGCCTGCCAATTCAGACTGAGTTGTTCTGCGGCGCCACCCCTTAGCCCGAGCGCAGGCGGCGGTCAGGTCACCGCCCGGCGCCGCCCACTTGGGGCCAAGCCCGCGGCCTGCTCGCGGCCTACTCGCGGCCTCGGACCCGGCAGCAGGGCGTCAGCCAGCGCGAGCCAGAGCTTCCCGCGGCCCGCTCGCGGCCTGAGGACGCATCCACCGCGCTCCACCACGCGAATCAGGGACCCGAACTGGGTCCCTGACCTGGACTTTCTCTCGAGCGGATGACGGGACTCGAACCCGCGACCCTCACCTTGGCAAGGCTCGAACAGGTGTCCGCCTGGCGCGGAACAGGCCGCTGACCTGCCCGTCCGTCCCGGGAGTTGTCCGCCCAGAGCGCCTGTTTGGCATGCGTTGTAGACCGGTCTACTACCCCACCTCGCCTCCAACCGCTCCACCTCCGCGGGGTCGACCTCTTCGACCGGACCATGGGCTACGAAGCCCCTCGGCTGGGCCTGTTCCGTCGGGGCTCCAAGGGGGTCCGCCGGGCTTGATGGGGGCACTGCCCGTCGGGCCGCCAGGCCGCTCCGGTCGTGGTGGCTGTCCCCCTCAGGCTCGTTCATGGTGTGCTCCGTCCTCCTCGTCCGGGGTGGGTTTCAACTGACCGTCCGCGTCGGCCACGAGCTCGAGACGCAGAGCCCAGCCCGTGCCCCGCAGCATCTTGGTCAGGGTGGTGACGCTCGGGTCCTGCCAGCCGCGCTCGACCGCCCCGATCATGGACTGGGGCACGCCGGCTGCCTTGGCCAAGGCGTGCTGGCTGAGCCCCGCCCGCCGGCGGGCGGGGCGGGGTAGCTGGGGGGCGCGGGTGTCGGTGCGGAGGCGCCGGC
>JBOGGR010000242.1:0-8057 GCA_050744025.1 Acidimicrobiales bacterium | reverse complement strand
ACCGGGTCCTCACCTGGCCCGGGGCCGGGCCCGACAAAGGCCCCCCGCCCTCCGGCGAGGGTGCCTGAGCTCGATCGGCTCGTGCGGGAGGTGTCACCGGAGGGGTCTGCACTTGTCGGAGTGGTGAGGGATCGCTCACCGTAGCGTCCCGAGGCTCTGGACCAGGAGCCGACCCTCGCCCCGACGTCCGGCCGGAACCCGGTGAGCTTCCAGTCTCGCCAGCCTAGCGGGGCCGGCACCGGCCCAGAGCTGGTGCGGTCGGTGCCGGTGGGTGCGGTCGGTGCCGGTGGGTGCGGTCGGTCCCGGTCGGTGAGGTCGGGCTCAGTACCCGAGGGCGGCCAGGGAGCGGGGGCTGCGCTGCCAGTCCCGGTCCACCTTCACGAACAGCTCCAGATAGGCCCCGGGCTCCAGCTGGGCCCGGACCGCCGTCCCCACCGCCTTCAAGGTCGCACCCCGGTGGCCGATCACGATGCCCTTCTGGGAGTCCCGCTCGACCAGGATCTCGCAACGGACTCGGGGCCACTCCCACTCCGTGACCCGGCACGCGATCGAATGGGGCAGCTCGTCCCGGACGACGGCGAGGAGCTGCTCCCTCACCAGCTCGGCCACCCAGAACGCCTCGGGGACGTCGGTGACCGTCCCTTGCGGGTAGTACGACGGGCCGAGCGGCAGGCGGGCGACCACCGCCTCGGTCAGCGCCTCCACCCCCTCGCCTGTCGCCGCCGAGATCGGGAAGTACTCGGCCAGCCCCAGCTCCCCGGCCCTCCGGAGCTGACCCAGCACCGTCGCCCGGTGCACGAGGTCCACCTTGTTGAGCGCCACTATGGCCCCCGTGGGGACCCGCCCGGCCACGAAGCGGTCCCCCGGCCCCACCTGAGAGGTGGCGTCGAGCACGAGCACCGCGGCGTCCACGTCCGAGAGCGCCCCGACCGCGGCCTGGTTCAGGTGCTCGCCGAGAAGGGTGCGGGGCTTGTGGATGCCTGGCGTGTCTACCCAGACGACCTGGGCCCCCGGTCGGTTGAGCACACCCCGGACCTGGGCTCTGGTCGTGTTGGGCTTGTCCGAGACGATCGAGACCTTCATGCCGAGGATGCGGTTCAAGAGCGTGGACTTGCCGACGTTCGGTCGGCCCACGATGGTCGCGAAGCCGGAGCGCATCAGCCTTCACCCGTGCCGGCGTCGGCGGCCCCCCCCGGCCGGGGCCGGTCCGTGACCGGGTCGAGCTTGGCTATGCGGATGCGGCCGATGCGCCGCCCCTGCACACGCTCGGCCACGAGGCGATGCCCGTCCGCCTCGACCGACTCGCCCTCGCTGGCTACGTGCCCGAGCAGGCTCAGCATGAGGCCGCCGACCGTGTCCCAGTCCCCCTCGGGAAGGTCGGCGTGGAGGAGCTCGTTCAGCTCGTCCATCGGCATCCTGGCGTTGACGCGGTACTCGCCGTTGGCGAGGGGCACGAACACTGGCTCCTCCACGTCGAACTCGTCCACGATCTCGCCGACCAGCTCCTCGATCAGGTCCTCCAGTGTGACCAGCCCGGCCGTGCCGCCGTACTCGTCGACGACGACGGAGAGGTGGAACTTCTGGTCCTGCATCTCTCGCATCAGGCCGGCCACCGGCTTCGTCTCGGGCACGAAGTGAGCCGGCCGCACCACGCCGCGGACCGGCTCGTCCAGGCGGCCGTCGCGGTCGGCCCGCATCAGGTCCTTCGTGTAGGCCACGCCGATGACGTCGTCGATGCTCTGCTCGTACACCGGGATGCGGCTGTAGCCGGCGGCCATGGCGACCTCGATCGCGTCGCCCACCCGGTCTCCACCCCTGACCGTGACCATGTCTATCCGGGGCACCATGACCTCCCGCACCACCGTGTCCCCGAACGAGATGATCGAGTGGATGAGCGCGGCCTCCTCGGTCTCGATCACGGCCTCCTCCTCCGCCACGTCGGCCAGGGCGAGGAGCTCCAGCTCGGTCACGTACGGCCCCCGGATCTGGCCCCCTCCCCGGAGGACCAGGTTCGCCATGCCGATCAGGACCCCGGCCAGGAGCCGCACCGGCGGGAACCGGGTCGCGGCCGTGACGAGCGGAGCGGCGTACAGGGCCGACCGGGACGGGTGCCGGATGGCCCAGTTCTTCGGGATGGCCTCACCCAGGACGAAGATGACGACCACCTCGAAGACGATCCCGATGATCACCCCGACGGCGCCGAACAGGTGCTCGGCCACCACCCCGACCAGGCTGGCCGCCACCAGCTGGCAGATCAGCTCGAGCAGCAGGACCGGGTTGAGGAAGCGCTCGGGCCGCTCCATCAGCCGAACGAGCATGCCGGCGCCCCGCCGCCCCTCCTCCTGCAGGCCCATGGCCCGGGCCCGGCTCATGCGGGTCAGGCTTGTCTCGGCCAGGGCCAGCCCAGCCGACATGACCACCAGGACGACGATGACTGCGATCAGCACGCCGTCGACCGGTTCGAGGCCGCCGGCGGCCCCGAGCATCTCAGGGGGGTGTGGGGGGATCACAGGCGGCCCGGGGAGGCGTCTCCGGGCGCTTCGGGCGCCGTGGCGTCGGCCTCGGCCCGGGTGGCGTCAGGGCCGGGGGGAGCCGGGTCGGGGCCGGGGGGAGCCGGGTCGGGGCCGGGGGGTGCCGAGACCCGGGCTGGCGGGTAGAACCGGCCCAGGAGCTCCCTCTCCCGGGCCTCCATGGCCTCGGCCTCGTCATCCTCCTCGTGGTTCATGCCCTGGAGGTGCAACAGGCCGTGCACCACGAGAAGGGCCAGCTCGTCCTCGTACGGGACGGCGCGGCTGTCGGCATTGCGCCAGGCCACGTCCGGGCAGATGACCACGTCCCCCAGCAGCAGAGGCAGGTCCTCGGGCTCGGCCGGCACCCATCCCGGCCCCGACCCGCCGGCATCGGGCGAGCGTCCGCTCTCGGCCGGCTCGTCGTCGATGGGAAAGGCCAGGACGTCGGTCGGGCCGGTCTGCCCCAGGAACCGCTGGTTGAGCTCGGCGATGGACCCCTCGTCCACGAACAGGAGCGAGACCTCGACCTCTCCCCGCACACCTTCCGCGTCGAGGACGGCCTCGGCCAGGTGGACCCACCGGTCGACGTCGACCGGGCGACCCGACTGCTCGTCGGCGCCGAAGACCGCTACTGTCATCGGTCCGAAGATGGCCGTGCGGCCGGAACCGGCTGGGGGCCCACCGGCGGGGCCGGGCTGCTCGCCCGCTCGTAGGCCGAGACGATGTCGGCCACGATGCGGTGGCGGACCACGTCCCGTTGCGTCAGGTGGACGAATGACAACCCCTCGATGCCAGCCAGGATGGGCTGGAGGCCGACCAGCCCGGACCGGCCGCCAGCCAGGTCCACCTGGGTGACGTCCCCAGTCACCACCACCCTGGAGCCGAAGCCGATCCGGGTGAGGAACATCTTCATCTGCTCGGGCGTAGTGTTCTGGGCTTCGTCGAGGATGATGAAGCTGGCGTTCAGCGTCCGTCCCCGCATGAAGGCGAGGGGAGCGACCTCGATCGTTCCCCGATCCATGAGCCGCTGCATGGCCTCTGGCTCCAGGAGGTCGTACAGGGCGTCGTAGAGCGGGCGGAGGTACGGGTCGACCTTGGCCATCAGGTCCCCGGGCAGGAACCCGAGCCGCTCGCCGGCTTCGACCGCAGGCCGGGTCAGGATTATCCGGTTGACCGCCTTGGCCTGCAGGGCCTGCACGGCCAGGGCCACCGCCAGGTAGGACTTGCCGGTCCCGGCCGGCCCGATGCAGAACGTGATCGTGTTGGCGAGGATGGCGTCGGTGTAGCGCTTCTGGCCCGCGGTCTTGGGCCGCACGGTGCGGCCCCGGGCCGAGCGCAGGACCTCGGCCGAGAGGACCTCGGAAGGCCTCTCGTCGGCCTTCACCATGTCGATCGTCCGGCCCACGTTCACCGGGTCCAGGCCGTGGCCCTGCTCCAGGAGGAGCACCAGCTCCTCGAAGAGCCGCCCGATCCGCTCGGCCTCCTCCCCCTGGACGGTGATCTCGTTGCCTCTGACGAGGATCCGGGCCCCGCCGAAGGCGTCCTCCACGACGCGCAGCAACTCATCACGCTGGCCGAGCAGGCCGACCATGAGATGGTTGCCGGGGACGAGGATCTTGACCTGGGTCGATGACACAGCGGGACGGGGAGCAGGCTAGCAGTGGGGGGCCCGGCGGCGGCCGAAGCTCGATCAGGACGAGCAGCTGGGCAGGTCCGCCGGCGCGGCCGGCCCCACGTCTAGCCCGGCGGCCACCCCATGCGACGGCCTCCGAGCACATGGAGGTGCAGGTGGGGAACCGAGTTGAGGGCATCGTCGCCCACGTTGAAGACGAGCCGGTACCCGCGATCGGCAACGCCCTCGGAGCGGGCCACGGACTGGGCCGTGGTGAGCATCTCCGCAATCAGGTCCGCGTGGCCCGGACCGATGGCGTGGGCATTGTCTATGTGCTCGCGGGGGACGACCAGGACGTGGGTGGGAGCAGCCGGGCTGACGTCCCGGAAGGCATACGTGCGAGGCGTCGATGCCACCTCGACCGATGGGACCTCCCCGGCCACGATCCGGCAGAACAGGCACTCCGTCACGGGGTCCGACCCTACTGGAGCCGACCCGGGGGTCGACAAGGGCGCCATGGGTTCGGCGCCCAGCGATCAGGCGGCGGCGCCGGGGCGATCGACCTCCTTCGGGCCGGACCTTCGCCGGCCCCGTAGGAAGGGTCGCCGGGGGTGTCACAGGGCTCGTAACAGCCGGCGTCATAGGGCCCAACATGACCCTGAGCAGGGACTATGACCCCCGGGCGGGGTACCTCTGTCGTCTTGGGGACACCAAGCTCCCGCGCGGGGCTCAGGGCCCGGGCCGTGGGCCCTTCCAGCCGCTCGACCAACCGCCTCAGGGCCCGGCGATGCTCCTCGGTGGTCTCGTGGGCCAGGGGGCCGTCCACCATGGCCCGCAGCTCCCGGGCCAGCTCGAGGGCCCGCTCGGAGGCCCGGGCCACGTCCGGAGCCTCGGGCCCGGCCACCCAGGTGGAGGGGCGCAGGTCACCACCTCGCATATCGTCCCGGTCCACGGCCCGGGCCGCGATGCGTTCGCTCGGAGCCCGGCGGCCCTCCTCCCGCCAGGTGGCAAGCACCCCGCCCAGCTCCTCGAGACCAACGGCGGGTTCACCGTCTCCGGAGCCGGTGTGGCCGCCGCGCCGAGGGCATGGAACGGCCACACTCCAGCGGAGCGCCCGTCCCGTGCGCCGTGACCGGTCACCTCGACGGCGGTCGGGAACCAACCCGGGGTCTCGGCTCGGGAATCGACTGCTCCGTGCCAGTTCGTCAGTGGAGGCGTCGGCGGCGGGACAGCTCCTCGCCGGTCGGGGGCGGCACGGGCGTCTGACCGGCCGGGGCCCGGTGCACCAGAGCAGCCTCCCTGATCAGCTCCACCAAGAGGGCGCTGTCGTCTCGGTCGACGCCGACGGAGACCTCCATCCAGTCCGAGCTGCTCGACCGGCGCAGCCACACCCACGGCTCGGTCCGGAGGTGCTCCCGCCGCTGGCGGATGATGGCACGGGTCAGCCGTACATCGATGACCCCGTCGGCGTCCCAGTGGGCGATCTCCTTGCCGTTCACCCACAGCGCGGGGCCCTCGCTGAACATCGACTCGCCCATCTCGACGCCTTACCTCGCCGGCGTCGGACCGGGGAGCGGCGACGAGCCAGAGGGCGGGGCAGCTGCCGACGAGGCCGTCCCAGGGCGCCTCGGGCACCGGGAGAACGCTCCACCCGCAGGCGCTCCGATCGAGCTCGCCCTTGCGAACGTTGCAGGGCCAGCATGCGGTCACGAGGTTGTCCGGGGTCCTCGGATGGCCGCAGTGCGACGGGCACGACGTGGTCGGTGCTCGCCGAATGGCCCAGGTAGGCGGTGTGGGTCACCCCGGCCTTCAGGGGGGGTGGTACGGGAAGGGATCGGGAGAGATGGCCGACATCGCCCTCATCACCGGGACGGCGATGGTGCGTGTGCCGCAGTAGCGGCAGGAGAAGTGGTCCCGCCCGAAGACCTCTGCCCGCACGGCTACGGGCGCCGGGCTCCGCTTGCCGCTCGGTGGGGAGAAGGTATCGACTCCGGCCAGCACTCTGGCGCCTGCTGGCTCCCCTTCGGTGAGCAGAACCTGGACGGCGTCACGGACGACCTCGACGAGCGTCTCGTCCGGCGGGGCGGCATGGGAGAGTATGCCCACCGACCCGGAGCGGCGGCGGAGAGGGCCACTCCGGCCATGCGGATCGAGCGCATCCGGCCGTCCGGTCCGACCAAGGCATCCGAGCTCAGCTCCTTCTTGGCGCGCCTCTCCGGTCTGCCCGTTCCAGTCAGCGCCCCCGACTGCCGAGGGTCATCGCCCAGCCGCGCGTGCCGACGTTCAGGCCCTGCACCCGAGCTTCCCGGCGCCACCCCGCCCTGCCCCGACGCCTAGTAGTGGACCAGCGGCGGCGCGGCCCGGTGGCCGGCTGTGGCCACCCTGGTACGGTCCGGCCCGGTGGGACGGCCCGGGTAGGGTCGGCCCGTGGGGGCCACTGGCTCGGACGACCAGGTGGGCCGGCTTCGTGCCGACCTGGCGCGATGGGCGGCCGACTCGGCAGCCGCCGAGGCGGCGGCTTCACGGACCCGGGAAGGTTGGCTCCGGCGTCAGGCGGCCGAGGACTCGACCTGGTCGGGCCTCACCCTGGGCTGGGCCGAGCGGGGGGCCCCGGTGGCCGTGGCGACGCTCGGAGGCCGGGCTCACCAGGGGCGGCTCGTCGCGGTGGGCCGGGACTTCCTCCTCCTAGCGCCCGGAGGGGGCCCGGGCCGAACGCGGGTCACCTTCCTAGCCAGCGCATTCATCGCCACGCTGCGCCCCGGCCCGGTCGGCGGCGCCGGCTCTGCCTCCGGCATGTGGGCCGCCGGGCCGCCTCGGACGACACCCGCCGGCCCGGCCCAAAGCCTCCACTCCCGAGTTCCGGAGGACCCAGACCAGGACGAGGACCTTGGCCGGGAGGCAGGCCCGGGGCCGTCGCGCTCGGCCGTGGACCTGGCCGGCGCCCTCGCCGGCCTGGCTGTCGACCGTCCACGGGTCCAGATCGTGGCCGGCTCTGCCGGCCGCCTGGTGGGCGAGCTGCAGTGGGTCGGGGTCGACATCCTCTGCTTGCGTGTCGACGCGGAACCTCCGGCGGCCGGGTACGTTCGGCTGGCTGCCATCAGCGAGGTCTCCCTGCTGAGCCCAGCCTGACCCGGCGGTGGCCTGGGTCGCGACGGGGCTAACCCGGGCCCTTGGGCTCGGGGTAGAGGTGGCGGAGGGCGCCGGGCGCGATGCGGGACGCGTCGATGAAGCGGGCCACGTCCACGGCCTGGAGCCGGATCACCCGCCCGAACTGGTAGGCAGGGATCTGACCCTCGTCGATGAACCGGTACAGGGTTCGCAGGGTCACCCCCAGCCGCTCGGAGGCCTCCCGCGTGCTGAGCCACTGGATGCGCTCCTCGGCAGGAGTCGCCATGTCGTCCATCGCGCCTATGGTAGCCTGTCGGGAGCATTCCGGGGCATCTCATGGGCTTTCCGTGGGGTCGAAACGGCCCCTTGTCCGGGACGGACGCTGACCGTGGCGCAGTCGCCCCCTCTCCCCGGGACCACGGTCGGGGTCCCTCCAACCACGCCGGTACGGAGCACCCGGGCGGGGGCCAGCGCCCCGCTCGGCCCAGCCCAGCCGTCGAAGAGGAAGACCTGCCCGGTCCTAGGCCGATAGAGCGCAACGGTCTCGCCTCCCTGACAGGTCCAGTCGCCGACCAGGAGCTCATCGCCAGGCTGGCCCACGGCGAAGCGCAGGGTCGGCTCCCCTGGGCCCCTCACCGTAAGGAGCCCGTCGGCCCACGACAGGGTGGCGCATCCCCTCCCGCCCAGGTCGGCCACCACCTTCTCGACGGGCGCGGGGGGCGGCGGGGTGCCGCAGCTGCTCCCCGCCACGCCGAGCGGCACGGACGGGGCCGCGGCGCCTGGCGGCCCCGGGGGACGACGGGGCGCCGGGGCGGCGAGCGGCGCCC
>JBOGGR010000241.1:0-1881 GCA_050744025.1 Acidimicrobiales bacterium | reverse complement strand
GCGCCGGCCGAGGCGGCCGGCGCCGTCCTCGACGAGTCCATCGACGACCTCCTCGCCGAGCCCGACCCCCGCCGGGCGGTGGTGGCCGCCTACGCCCGGATGGAGCGGGGGCTCGGCGGGGCCGGCTCCCCCCGGCGTCCGGCCGAGGCGCCCAGGCAGTTCGTGGCAAGGGCCCTCACCGCCCTGGACGTGAGCAGGGAGGCGGTGGAGCGCCTCACCGGCCTGTTCGAGGTGGCCCGGTTCAGCCCACATCCCGTGGGAGAGGCGATGCGCACGAAGGCCGTGGACGCCCTCGTCGCCGTCCGGGCCGAGCTGGCGCGCGGCGCGCCCGCCGGGGCGGGGCGGGCGTGAGCCTCCCTGTCCGCCTGGCCGTCCGGACCGCGGTGCTCGGCGTCGGCGCCTCGCTCGGCCTCGTCGCCGGGGTGGAGGCCAGCCCGGCCCACGCCCACCTGGCCGCCGGCCTGTGGGCGGTGGTCGTGACGGCCGTGGTCGCACGGGCCCTCCTGCTCTGGGCCCGGCCCCCTGGCCGGCCCGACAGCGCCTTCGACCGCCCGCCGCGGCCCCGGCCCCCGGCCCCGGCACGTCCTCCTGGCCAGCTCGTCGCCCTGGAGCGGATGGTGAGCCAGTCCGTGCTCACAGCCGGGGACGCCCACCACCGCCTCCTGCCCCTCCTGCGCCGGCTGGACCGGGGGGCGGGGCCTTCGGGAGTGGGCACGGGGCGGGGGGGAGACGAGCGCCATTCCTATCGGCTCGAAAGGGCGACCGAGCTGCTGAGGCCCGAGGACGGCGCCGGCGCCCCGATCGACCGCATGGCCCCCGGGCTCGACCTCGATACGGTGGAGGCCCTGGTGACCCTGGTCGAGAGGCGGGCGCGGTGACCCCGGACGAGGTGGCCCCGCTGGCCGCACGGGTGCTGGCGGAGATGGAACGGGCGGTCGTCGGCAAGCGGGACGCCCTCCTGCTGGTCCTGATCGGGCTGCTCGCCGACGGGCACGTCCTCATCGACGACTACCCCGGGCTGGCGAAGACCCTGATCGCCCGGTCGATGGCCCAGGTGCTGGGGTTGCGCTTCGCCCGCATCCAGTTCACGCCGGACCTGATGCCCGCCGACGTCACCGGCTCGGTCGTCTTCAACCAGCGGGAGAGGGACTTCGAGCTGCGGCCCGGACCGGTCTTCACCGACCTCCTGCTCGGCGACGAGGTCAACCGTGCGCCCCCCAAGACCCAGGCCGCCCTGCTGGAGGCGATGGGCGAGCGCCAGGTGACGATCGACGGGAACACCCATGTGCTGCCCCGGCCGTTCCTCGTGATGGCGACCCAGAACCCCATCGAGTACGAGGGGACCTACCCGCTGCCCGAGGCCCAGCTCGACCGCTTCATCCTGCGGACCGGCATCGGCTACCCGAGCGAGGAGGCCGAGTACGAGATGGTGGCCCGGCGCCTGGCCCGCCGGTCCGACGTGGTGGCGCTGGCCCAGGTGGCCGACCCCTTCACCGTCGTCGCCATGCAGGACGCCGTGGAGGCCGTGCACATCAGCGAGGCCGTGGGGCGCTATGTCGTTGCTCTGGTGGGGGCCACGAGGTCCAGCCCCCGGCTCGAGGTCGGGGCCAGCCCGCGGGGCAGCCTGGCCGTGGTCAAGCTGGCCCGGGCCCGGGCGGCCCTGGACGGGCGGGACTTCGTCGTGCCCGACGACGTGAAGTCGGTCGCCGTCCCCGCCCTGGCCCACCGACTGATCCTGCCCACCGAGCTGTGGGTGCGCCGGGTGAGGCCCGAGGAAGTCATGGGCGACATCCTGGACGAGGTCCCCGCTCCCGCCACGGAGGACGTGCGGCCGTGACGGTCCTGCGGGCGGGGCCAGGGCCGGCCGGGCCGGGGCCGGGG
>JBOGGR010000240.1:0-3699 GCA_050744025.1 Acidimicrobiales bacterium | reverse complement strand
TGCCGGTCGCGGCCGCGGCGGGAGCAGCGGCAGCGGCGGGCACCCGGTCCTCGGGGCCGTACCGGCGCACCGTGGACTCGGTGGTCCGCCCGGGGGAGACGGTGGGGGTGCGGAGGCGCTTGGCCGGTCCCCAGTTCAGGGCGCCGTTGCTGATCAGGTAGATGAACGAGATGAAGACCGCCGCCGAGAAGACGAGGATCTCGACCAGCCCGAACGTCCGGAGCTGCCTGAAGACCACTGCCCAGGGATAGAGGAAGATGATCTCGATGTCGAAGATGATGAAGATCATCGCGATCAGGTAGAAGCGGACGGGGAAGCGCTGGGCGGGCTCCCGGCCGGGCACGATCCCACACTCGTATGGCGCCCTCTTGGCGGTGGTCGGCTTCCGCGGCCCGAGGAGGTCGGAGGCGAGGAACGAGAGGCCGGCGAACAGGGTGGACAGGACGAACAGGAAGAAGATGCCGAGGTAGGTGCTGAATCCGGTTGCTGGCACGCCGTCCTCCTCTCGTCTGTCGAGCCCGGAGGACGGCTCCGCGGGCCACCAGGTGGTGGGCCTGGCCCGGCTGGGCTCGCCCTCCGACTTGGGGTCGTTCTACCACGGCGCCTCCCGGAGGAGCACATCGACCCGGCCGTCTAGCGTCGACCCCGATGGCCGGCGACGAGGGACACCGCTACGACGCCCTCGTGGTCGGGGCGGGGCCCTCGGGCTCGTCCTGCGCCTACTGGCTGGCCGAGGCGGGCTGGGACGTGTGCGTGGTCGAGCGCAAGCACTTCCCCCGCGAGAAGACATGCGGCGACGGGCTGACGCCGCGGGCCGTGCGCCAGCTCGAGGACATGGGCCTCGGGCCCAGCCTGGCCGGCCACCATCACCGCTACGAGGGCCTGAGGGCCATTGCCGGCGGCCAGACCCTGGAGTTGACGTGGCCCGCCCACCCCGACTTCCCCTCCTACGGCTACGTCGTGCGCCGGGCCGAGCTGGACACGCTGGTGGCCGAGCGGGCGGCCAAGGCGGGCGCCACCGTGCGCCAGGGCGTCGAGGCCACTGCTCCCCTGACCCTGGACGGGGCCGCCCGCGGGGCGGAGGTGCGGACCGATGGCGGCGCCCGGGCCCAGGTCGCCGCCCGCTACGTGATCGTGGCCGACGGGGCCAACTCCCGGTTAGGGCGGGCCCTCGGGGCCACCCGGGAGAGGCGGTGGCCCATGGGCCTGGCCATCCGCGGCTACTACCGCTCGCCTCGGGCGGGGGAACGCTTCATAGAGTCCCACCTCGACCTGAGAGACCGCGACGGGTCGGTCCTGCCCGGCTACGGGTGGGTGTTCCCCCTGGGGGACGGCCGGGTCAACGTGGGAGTCGGTCTCCTCTCGACGTCGGCCCGGTGGAAGTCGGTCAACACCACGCACCTGATGGACGCGTTCGTGGCCGGCGCCCCCCCGTCCTGGCAGCTGTCGGAAGCCACCTCCTGCGGGCCGCCGACGGGGGGCAAGCTCCCCATGGGCCTGGCCGTCGGGCCGCACGTGGGGCCGGCCCACCTGGTCGTCGGGGACGCCGGAGGGTCCATCAACCCCTTCAACGGCGAGGGCATCGCCTACGCCTACGAGACCGGCCGGCTGGCCGCCTTCGCGGTGGGCCAGGCCCTCGCCACCGGCGACCCCGCCGCCCTCGCCGGCTACCAGGAGCGCCTGAGCGAGACCTACGGCCTGTACTACAAGGTGGCCCGAGCCTTCGTCGGCATCATCGGCCACCCCCAGCTCATGCGGGCCCTGGTCGGGACCGGCATGCACAGCCGGTCCCTCATGGAGTGGGTGCTGCGCATCATGGCCAACCTGCTGCGGCCCGACGAGCTGGGCCCGGCCGAGGCGGCCTACCGGGCTGTGGCCGCCGTCGCCGGCGCCGCCGGCGACGGCCGGGCCTTCCTGGCGGCCGCCCGAGCCTGAGCCGTCCCGCCGGCTGAGGGGGACGGCCCGTAGCGCCCGACCAGCTCCTTGCCTATCCGGGCCAGCTCGTCTCGGACCTCGGGAGGGGAGAGGACGTCGATCCGCCCGCCGAAGGGCGCCAACAGGAGCTGTCCTACCCGCCTCCCTACCGTGCTGGGACGGGCTCCGCCCCGGCGACCGACTAGGCGATGACCACGGCATCGAGGAGGGCCGGGAAACGGGCGTCGACCAGGTCCTCGGGGGTCTCCTGCTCCAGGCCAACGTGCTCGGCCTGGGGTGGCGGGCGATCTTCCTCGTCAACGTGCCCGTCGGGGCGATGGCCATCGGCTTCGCCCTGCGGCTCCTCCCCCGGACCCGGGCCGCCGTCCGGCCCCGACTCGACCCCAGCATCGGTTCGGGCGGTCTCCAGCACTGCCGTCCCATTCCAGAAGCGGACGAGGCGGCCCGACACCGCGCCGCTCGTGGTGTCGATCGCCGTCTCGCCTCGCTTGACCAGCTCGGTAACCTTCGCCTCGAAGAATTCTGGGTGATCGTGGCCGAGCCGATGTGACCGCTCGATCATCTCCTCCCGCTCCGGCGAGCCCGGCGGGCGCCCTCGGGGAAGCGCGGCACCGCACCATCACAGCGCCTCGTGACCTGGTGGTGTGACCTCCTGGCCGAGGGCCACCGGCCTCGCCTGCAGATCAGGGTGGCACAGGAAACTGTCCACGAGCCCGGCTGGTCCGGCGAGGCAGCTCCAGTCGTCATCCCACAGCGTCGACATCAGCCAGGAGCGGTCGGTGGGGAACATCAAGTTGGGCAAAGCGCCTTTCCAGAATGACCAGGGGCCGCTCTTGCGCCAAGTGGCTGCCTGTTCCGGTCCCGCCTCAACCAGCACGTATCGCCATCCTTCGTACAAGGTCACCTTCGGCGCATCGGGGAAGACGATGTCGTCGGCGCCGGTATCGAGATATCCAAGCCACCACGGCTGGCCTGCCGACTGTTCGTTCAGCAGTGCGAGCACGGCCCGGTCATGCTTGTCTTGCCCGTCGCCTCCGTACGGCAGCACGACGGTGGCGTAGGCATCGAAGATCGGCGGGATGGCAGCGGTGATGGTCCGGCCCGCGGACCTGTCCTTGACGATCCACGCGACTTCGGCGTCCGTCCCGATACGCCACGTGCTGCCATCCCTGACCCTCCTGACCATGCTGCCAGCCTCCGTGACAGGGCCCGGCGCTCAGCTCACGTTCCTGCCGCTATCCCGGCCTGCACCGGTCCGGCGGCTCGTCGCCGGGATCGGTTCTCGCAACGACGAAGTTCACGCCCTGCAACTGACCTCCCGGTCTGGAGTCGTCGCGAAGGCGGAGCCAGTCTCACCGTAGCGGCCACCTTGAGTCACGACTACCGTCACCTGACTGGGCCACCGGGTCAGCGTTGTGCTGCTGCAGGTTGCACGCCCGGTCGCGCGCTTGCCGGCACCCCCGCCGGAGGGCACGTGCACCTGAGGCGCGCTGCCCTTATTTTTCCAGCTCCCGTTGAGGTACTCCTGTAGTTGCGCGGTGACGTATGCCTCAGAGGCGGTGCAGTCACCCGGCAGCCACCAGCCGTGCCCGGATGCGACGCGGGGCGCGGACGAGGAGATGTGAACGTAGTCGCCTTTAGCCTCAATCCACCGATAGGGCGGGGGCGACCGCCCAGGAGGGGCTGAAACGGTCTGGCTGGGGGTCGATGGCCGAGTCGGGGGAGCTGGCGGGAGGGCCGAGGAGGAGCGGACTGGGCCGAAGA
>JBOGGR010000239.1:0-4765 GCA_050744025.1 Acidimicrobiales bacterium | reverse complement strand
GGCGATGGCGGCCGCGGCCGCGGCCGCGAGCCCGATCTGGCGCTCTCGGCGGTCCATGGGTGGCGCCGGCGGCCCTCCGAACATGCCCCGCCGGGGCTGGGTCGCCCCGCCCTGGCGGCCCCCGGGGCCCGGGCGGGCATAGGGGCGCTGGCGGGCCGGAGCGGCCGGGCGAGCCGGGCGGGCGGCCTGCTGGACACGATCGAGGAAGCCCATGCGGTGACCCAGCCTACCGGGCCGGGAGCCGGGGGTCCCGTAGGCTTCCGGCATGGACTTCCGGACCGAGACGGTGAAGGCCCTGGCGGCGTCGGTGCGCGGCGGCCAGCGGTCGGCGAGGGAGGTGGTGGGCCACGCCCTCGAGCGGATCGAGGCTCTCGACGGGCGGGTGAACGCGTTCGTCGCCCTCGACGGGGAGGGGGCGATGGCCCGGGCCAGGTCGATCGACGGCGCCCTGGCCCGGGGGGAGGACCCGGGCCCTCTCGCCGGGGTCCCGATCGGGGTCAAGGACCTCGAGGACGCGGCGGGGCTGCCCACCACCCAGGGGTCGGCGGCCTTCGCCGGCCGGGGGCCGGCCGGCGAGGACTCGGTGATGGTTGCCCGGCTGAAGGCGGCCGGGGCGGTGGTGGTGGGCAAGACCAACACGCCTGAGCTGGGCTGGCAGCCCGAGACCGACAACCCGCTGTTCGGCGCCACCCGCAACCCCTGGGCCCTGGGCCACAGCCCGGGGGGCTCCTCGGGCGGGAGCGCGGCCGCCGTCTCCGCCGGGATGGTCCCCATGGCGACGGGGTCCGACGGCGGCGGCTCGATACGCATCCCATCGGCGCTCTGCGGCCTGTCCGGGCTCAAGCCGTCGCTCGGGCGGGTGCCGGGAGGGGGGCCGGAGCCCCCCGGGTGGCACCACCTGTCCACCAAGGGCGTACTGGCCCGCCGGATGGAGGACGTGGTCGAAGGGCTGTGGGCGGTGGTCGGTCCCGACCAGAGCGACCTGCGGTCGTTGCCCATGCCCGACGCCCCGTGGCCGGGAGCGCTGGGCGATGCCCAGGTGCCGATGCGGGTGGCCTGGTCGCCGACGCTCGGCTACGCGCCGGTCGACGACGAGGTGCTGGCCGTGTGCCAGCGGGCCGTCGGGACCATCGAGGAGCTCGGCGTCGAGGTCGAGGTGGTCGACACCGTCTTCCCCGAGGATCCCGTCCACACCTGGCTGACGCTCACCGACGCCTACAGCCTGCGCACGCTGGAGCGGTGGCGGGGGACCGAGGTCTGGGGGCGGCTGGACCCGGGCCTGGTGGCCCAGGCCGAGCGGGCGCTTCGGACGACGGCGGTGGACCTGGTGCGGGCGGAGGACCAGTGCCACCTGCTCAACCTGCGCCTGGTCGAGCTGTTCCACCGGGCACGCCTGCTGGTGACGCCGACCACTGCCGCGGCTGCCCCGCTGAGCGGCCAGCCGGGCGTGATCAACGGTACGAGCGATGTCAGCTGGGTCCGCTTCACCTACCCGTTCAACCTGACGCGCTCGCCGGCGGCGACGGTGTGCGCCGGCGTGACGTCGGCCGGCCTTCCCGTCGGCCTCCAGCTCGTCGGCCCCCAGCACGCCGACGTGGTGGTCATCCGGGCAGCGGCCGCTCTAGAGGCCGCGCTCGGCTTCGACACCCTCGCTGCCATTTCTTGAAGGGGCGGCAAACGGCTCCCGGCTCTCCCGGACCAGGGACCCTGTGATCACGGCGGCCGCCAGGAGGAGGGCCGCGCTCACGACGAACGCCCAGGCCCAGGAGCTGGTGGTGGCCACGGCGACAGCCGCGGCCGTGGGGTGGAGCGGCCGAGCGGCATCGAACCGGGCCGTGGCGACGGCGGTCAGCACCGCCAGCCCGAGCGAGCCGCCGACCTGCTGACCGGCGTTGAGGAGGGCCGAGGCGACCCCGGCGTCCTCCTGGGGGACCCCCGAGACGGCGGAGGAGGTCAGGCTGACGAAGGACACACCCAGCCCGGCGGCGAGGACGAGCATGGCCGGGAGCAGGGTCCCGAGGTACGTGGCCGTGGGCGAGATGCGGGTGAGGAGGGCCATCCCGATGGCAGCCGTGGTGAGGCCGCCGACCAGGACGGCCCGGGGACCGAACAGGGCCAGGGCCCTCGAGCCCAGGCCGGCGCTCACCACGATGACGGCCGAGACGGGCAGGAACGCCACACCCGCCTGGAGGGCCGAGTAGTGGTGGATGTCCTGCAGGTAGAGGGTGATGAAGAAGAACATGCCGAAGAGCCCGGCTCCCATGAGGAGCATGCCCAGGTCGGCGCCGGCGAGAGTCCGATTGCGGAAGAGGCGAAGGGGCACGAGGGGGTGGCGTCGCCTGGCCTGGAGGGCGAGGAAGAGCCCGATCAGGACAGCCGCCCCCGCGAACAACCCGATCGTGCTCGCCGAGGTCCATCCCCAGACGTTCGCCCTGACCAGGCCGAAGACGAGCGCCCCGAGGCCGGCCGTGACCGACACGGCGCCACCCACGTCGAAGCCTCCGGCTACTGGGTCCCGGCTCTCCGCGATGACGCGTGTGGCGGCCAGGGCTGCGACGATGCCGATGGGGATGTTGACGAAGAACACCCAGCGCCACGACAGCCCCGTGGTGAGCGCCCCCCCGGCCAGGAGCCCGATGGCCGATCCGGCCCCGGCGATGGCGGCCCACACGCCGAGGGCCCGGTTGCGCTCCTCACCCTCGGCGAAGATGACCGTGACCAGGCTGAGGGCGGCAGGGGACATGAACGCGCCGCCTAGACCCTGCGCCGCCCGGGCCACGATGAGGAGGCCGGGAGAGGCGGCCAGCCCGCCGACCAGGCTCCCGGCCGCGAAGAACAGCGTCCCGAGGACGAAGACCCGGCGCCGTCCGTAGCGGTCCGCGACCCGCCCTCCGAGGAGGAGGAAGCCTCCGAAGGCCAGCACGTAGACGTTGACCACCCACTGCAGGCTGGCTTCGGACGAGAAGTGCAGGGCTCGTTGGATGGATGGCAGGGCCACGTTCACGATGGTGGCGTCGAGCACGACCATCAGCTGGGCCAGGGCCAGGATGCCGAGAGCCAGGCCCTTGCGGCGGGTCAGGCCGGCGGCTGGGAGGGCCGCTGGGGGGGCGGCTGGGGGGGCGGGCGACAGGGCAGTCGTCGCCGGCGACAGGGTCTCCATGCTGGGTCCTCCAGGGATCAAATTCAACGAGCGTTGACTCAAGCGATCGTAGGTGGTCGCCCAGGGCTTGTCAACGAGCGTAGAATCGAAACCGTGACCGTGACCGATCCATTCCCGGGGCCGAGGTCGGAGAGGCGGAGGGAGAGCGAGTCAAGGATCCTCCAGGCGGCTTGCGAGGTCTTTGCCAAGGAGGGCTACGACCGGGCCACGATCCGCGCCGTGGCCGGCCGGGCCGGGGTCGACCCGGCGCTCGTCATGCACTACTTCGGCTGCAAGGAGCAGCTCTTCGACATGGCCTGCCACGCCGACGTCGAGGAGATCGCGCCCGGACGGGACGAGGACCTGGCCGAACGCGTCCTTCTCAGGCTGGGGGAGAAGCTGCGCCAGGAGCCGGCCTCCGAGCAGGCCCTGCTGCGCTCCATGCTCACCCATGACCAGGCCGCCGAGGCCATCCGTTGCGCCATCGCCGCCGGCCTCGGCCGGGTGCTGGACAGGGCCATGGGGGGCGAGGAGGCCCACCTCCGCACGGGGCTCCTGATGGCCACCGCCATCGGTGTGCTGGTCGGGCGTTACCTCCTCGAGCTGGACGGCCTTCGGGACGCTTCCCCCGAGGAGATCATGGACCTCCTCCGCCCCTGCTTCCGGTCGCTGGTGATGGGCGGCGAGCTCGGGGAGCCCGGCCAGCCGATCGGTGGGGCGACACGGCCGAGCAACCGGAAGGGGCGCCGTCGGTGACTCGGGGTGCCGTGGGTGACGTGGACGTGCTGGAGAGCGTGCTGGGCAAGGATGCCGCCCTCATCAGGGAGGTCCGCCCCGACCAGTGGACCGGGCCGACGCCCTGCCCCGACTACGACGTCCGCGCGCTCGTGGACCACATAGTGGGGTGGCTCCAGGTGTTCGGGGCGGCCGCGACCGGGCGTACCGTCGACGGCGACCCCGCCACCTTCACGAGCAGCGATCCGGTGGGCGAGTTCCGGGCGGCCGCCGCCGAGGTCGTCGCCGGATGGCGGTCCGGCGGGGTCGACCGCACGGTCCGCCTGGCGGGCCCCGACCTGCCGGGCCAGATGGTGCTCGCCATGACGCTGATGGAGTACGTGACCCACGGCTGTGACCTGGCGGCAGCTACCAGCCAGGCCGTGCCATTCAGCGACGCCGAGCTGGAGCTCGCCCTGGAGAGAGCCAGGGCGACGCTGCCCGACCAGTACCGCGGTGAGGGCCAGGCCTTCGGCCTCGCCCTGGACGTCCCCGAGGGCGCCCCGGTCCTCGAACGCCTCCTGGGGTTCATGGGCCGGCGCGCCTGACGACACCAGCATCACTGACGCGCTGTGCGCACCCGGGACGGGCAGCCGACCGCATGGGCGGCCTCGAGCTCGGCGCCCGATCACGGTTGCCGGTGCGCCGGGCAGCTGGGAGACTCGAGCTGGCCACCTCCAGGGCTGCGGGCTCCGACGCTGCGGAGGGAAGATGCAGACCGGAAGGCCAGATGCTCCGGGCGCTTAGCTCAGCTGGTTAGAGCGCAGCCTTCACACGGCTGAGGTCACAGGTTCAAGTCCTGTAGCGCCCACCGTACCGTTCATCCTGGAGAACGTCTACGCCCTCACCTAC
>JBOGGR010000238.1:0-4797 GCA_050744025.1 Acidimicrobiales bacterium | reverse complement strand
CAGTGTCGACGGTAGCCCCGCGGCGCCCGGGCGCGCTCTGCCACTGCCAGTAGAGGTTGGTGTGCGCGATCACCTGCTCGGGGGCTGGCGCGCCGTGCTCGCTGAGGTCCTCCGTCGTGTGCGCGTCGCCCACCAACGTCACGTCGTACCCGCGGACGAAGGCCCCGTGGAGGGTCGAGCGGATGCACGCGTCGGTCTGTGCGCCCGTGACCATGAGCCGGCCCACCCCACGCTCTGCGAGCACCGGCTCCAGCTCGGTGCCCTCGAACGAGTCGCCGTAGCTCTTGTGGACAAGAGGCTCGGAGTCGAGACGGACCAGCTCCGGCACGTACTGCCAGCTCTCACTGTCCCTCGGGAGGTCGTCGTCGGAGTGCTGCACCCAGACCACGGGCACGTCCTCGGCGCGAGCCTTGCCGACCAGGGTGTTGATGTTCGCGATCACGCCGTCGTGGTTGGTGGCGTTGCCCACCACTCCGTTCTGGACGTCGATGACGAGCAACGCGGTGTTCGGCCGGTCGGGCAGGGTCGTCATGGGAGCCTCCTTCTCGTCGCGGGTCCTGTGCCGCCTCCCACAGTAGGTCCGGCCGCCGACGGCATGTGGTGGGGCGCAGGAGCAGGGTGGCCGAGAGCGGGTCGGAGGCCGACTCGTGGCGGGTGGGGATGGGGGAGAAGCGCACGACGATGCCGGCGTGGGAGCGCTAGGGGCGGATCCAGGCTGCCGACTCCGGCTCCCGTCGCTCGAGCTCGGCGAGCACCTCGGCCTCCTCGTAGCCCCGGCAGCAGCCCCTCGACGATCACGAAATCCGCCGGGGTGCTCCCGGGGACAGCCCCGGCCCGGCGGCGGCCCGTCATACGGGCTAGGCTACCTGTATGACGATGCTGAGCTTTCGGGTCGACGACAGGGACGCCGACCAGGTCCGGGCCTGGGCCGCCCGGCTCGGTGTGGACCGCTCCGAGCTGCTGCGCGAGGCGCTTCGCCGCCACCTCCTTCGCCTCGCCAGCGAGGACGACGCCGCCACCTGGGTGGACCACCCTCTCGAGCAAGGAGAGGCATCCTTTGCTGCGATCGCCGACTGGGGCCCCGCCGAGGACTGGACCGATTGGGCCGATGCAACGCGGTGACTTGTGGTTCGCTGCCACGCCTGGCGGCGACCGCCCGGTGCTCGTCCTCACCCGCGACCCCGTAGCCGACCGGATCGGCTCTGTCGTGGTTGCTGCGCTCACTCGAACCCGGCGTGGCCTCGTGTCCGAGCTCTACCTGACCGCCCGAGTCGACGGCGTCCCGAGCGACTGCGTGGTCAACTTCGACAACGTCCACACCCTGGCGAGGACGGCGCTCCGCCGTCACGTGACCAGGCTCTCCGAGGCCAGGATGGTCGAGGTGTGTCGCGCCCTCGCCGCTGCCGCGGGGTGCTGACAGCGGGAGGGGAGGTCCTGGACAGAAGACGATTCCGCGGAATCGTCTTCGCCGCTCGGCCGGGCCTGCCACCGGCCACCGGACCTCAGCGCCCGGACCCGGCCGGCTCGGGCACGGACAGAGGTTGGGGCACGGCCCGCGGCTCGGGCACGGCCGGCTCGGGCACGGCCAGGGGCTCGGGCACGGCCAGGGGCTCTAGCGGCGACGGCGCCACCCGGAGGGCCTTGCCCATCCACGCGGGGAGCCACCAGTTCCAGCGACCGAGCAGGCCCACCAGGGCGGGCACGAGGAGGCAGCGGACCACCACCGCGTCGAGCAGGATCCCGGCCCCGAGGCCGGTGGCCAGCACCTTCACGTCCACGTCGGGAGCGGTGGACATGGCGAGGAACCCGAGGAACAGGATCAGCGCCGCGCTGGTGACGAGGCGTCCGGTGCGGCCCACGCCCACCACGACGGCGTTGGGGGTCGACCCCGTGGCGTCGTACTGCTCCCGCATGCGGGAGAGGATGAACACCTCGTAGTCCATGGAGAGCCCGAAGAGGAACGCGAAGACCATTATCGGGACCCACACCGTGATGGAGCCCGTCGCGGGGACGCCCCACAGGGCGCCGCTGCCGTGGCCCATCTGCCAGACGAGGACCATGGCCCCGAAGGCCGCTCCCACCGACAGCGCGTTGAGCGCCACCGCCTTGACGGCGAGCACCACCGAGCGGAACGCCCGGGAGAGCAGGAGCAGCGTGCATATCGCGATCAGTCCCAGCATCAGGGGGAAGCTGCCGTAGACCGCGTGGATGAAGTCGGCCTGCTCGGCGCCTGCTCCGCCCACCCCGATCACCCCCGGCATCGTGCGGGCTGCCGCCTGCACCGCCCTTACCGCCGCCCCGCCCGAGGGCGTGCTCGGCTCGGCTGTCGGGAGGACGTCCACGATGGCCGTGCCGGCGACGCGGTACTGCGGGGTCGATGGCGCAACTGCCGTGAGGATCCCCGGGAGCCTGCCCAGCCGGGCAGCCACCGCGGGGGCGTCTGCCGGCCTGGTCAGCACCTCGACCGGCGCCAGGACGCCCGGCGGGGTGCCGCCGTGCTCGAGGGTGGCGAGCGCGGCGTGCGCCGGGCCGACCTGGGCTTGGGAGGCACTGGGGGGCTCGCCGAGGCGGATGAAGCCCAGCGGGACCAGCAGCGCCACCAGGGCAGCCATGCCGAGCAGGGCTGCTGTCTTGCGGTAGCGGACGACCATGGCGGCCCAGGCGGTCCAGGGGCGGCTGGCAGCGCCCTCGTGGCGGACCCGGGGCCAGTCGAGGCGGGGCCCGATCGTTGCCAGCAGCACCGGCAGCAGGGTGGTGGCCACTGCTATCGACACGAGCGGGATGAAGAACCCGGCGGCGCCGACGTTGCGCAGGAAGGGGACCGGCAGCACGACCAGGGCGAGCAGGCTGATCGCGACCGTGAGGCCGGAGAACACGACTGCCCGGCCAGCGGTCTCCATGGCGCTCGAGACGGCGGCCTCGTTGTCCGCGCCGTTGGCTCGGGCCTCCCGCCAGCGGGTGACGACCAGGAGGGAGTAGTCGATGGCCACCCCGAGCCCGATGAGGGCGATGAGGAACTCGACTATGAAGCTCACGCTGGTCACGTGGGTGAGGCCGAGGACCAACAGGAACGTGGCCGGGATGGCCACGAGCGCCATGAGCAGGGGCACGAGCGCCAGGAAGCTGGCGAACACGAAGGCGAGCACTGCCAGTGAGCCCAGCCCGCCCAGCATGGTCTCGGTGAGCGTGCTGGTCCCCTTCGAGCCGGCCTTCGCGTTGGCGAGCTGGGTCAGCCCGGTCACGCCGGTGTGCCAGCCGGCGGGCGCCGCTGCGGCCAGCGCCTCGGTGATCGGGCCAGTGGTGCGGTCGACGGGGAAGCCCCCGTCCTTGGCGCTCGGCGCCGCGGTGAAGGCGAGGGCGAAGGCGGTGCGGCCGCCGGCGGTGGAGAAGTGGGGGTCGCCGGTGTCGGCGGCGTCGGCGATCCGGGTGCCGGGGACTGCGGCGCCCGCGGCAGCGAAGGTCCTGGCCAGCTGCGCCGCGGTGGCAGCGCTTGCGCTCGAGCTGCCCGGCGGCAGCGTGACCGTGAGCACGGTCGGGGTGGTGGCGCCGCCGTTGTGGTACAGGGCGGCGATGTGCGTGTCGGTGACGTAGCCGGGCTGGCCGGGCAGCGAGAAGCTCTCCGACAGGCGGCCGGTCGTGGTGCCGATCGTCGCGAAGCCGGCGACGGTGACAGCCAGCCAGGCCAGCACGACGATCAGCTTGTGACGCAGGACGAAGTTGGCGAGTCGGGTCACGGTGGTCTCCTCGATGGGGTGACGCTCCTGCCCCCAATGATCGGGAAGACGGGCGTCCGCGTCGTCCCCCGAGGGGTGGCATTCGGGCCTGCCTCGGGGGTCGCAGGCGGTTGCCCGACTACTCCGCCCGCAGTAGGCCTCCGGTCACCCCACGTACGACGACGGCGCGCCTCGTGCCTGCGTATCGTGAGGCGACATGAGGCATCGGAGGCGCCCGCGGTGGGTGAGCTGGGCGTTCGACGCCTCCGGGGCGGCGGTCCTCGCCGCCGCGCTCGTGTGGGGGTCCCTCGGGGAGGCCTACGGCAGGGTGGGCGGCAGCCCGACCGTGGTCGCCCATCCCGTGAGCTACATCCACGCAGGCGTTGGCGGCTACGCCCTGGTCGCGTGCTCGGCCCTCGTGCTGGCAGGGCGGCGGAGCTGGCCGGTCACGACGTTCTCCGTGTCCCTCGCCGCCGCCCTCGCCTACACCGCCCTCGGATACGTGGACGGGGCCGTGGCGGTCGCCCCGATGGTGGGGCTGTACACGGTGGCGGTCACCGGGAGCTGGCGGCGGTCACTGGAGCTGGGGGCATTGACGCTCGCCTCGCTGTGGGTGCTCAACGTCGCCTTCGGCCCCTTCGGGTTGCTCGGTGGCGGGGAGACGGTCTTCCCGTTCGCGATCGCCACAGCGCTCTTCCTCGGCCTCGCGGTCGGGAACCGCCGGGCGTACGTGGCTGGCGTGGAGGAGCGCGCCGTGCTCGCCGAGCGGACAAGGGAGGACGAGGTCCGCCTGCAGGTGGGCGCCGAGCGCCTCCGCATCGCCAGGGAGCTGCACGACGTGGTCGCCCACTCGATCGCGATGATCAACGTGCAGTCGGGCGTCGCGGCACATGTCATCGACGAGCGGCCGGACCAGGCCAAGGAGGCCCTGGTCGCCATCAAGGGCGCCAGCAAGGAGGCCCTGCGGGAGCTGAGGTCGATCCTCGACGTGCTCCGCCAGGCCGACGACGCAGACCTCACCGCGCCCGCGCCTGGCCTCGGGCAGCTCGACGTCCTCGTGTCCACCGCATCCGCCGCGGGGATG
>JBOGGR010000237.1:0-1517 GCA_050744025.1 Acidimicrobiales bacterium | reverse complement strand
AGGTCCCGGTGTAGCGTCCCGGTCGGGCGGGGAGCGGGCCGAGGCCCCGGTGTAGCGTCCCGGCGATGCGGATCCCGCGACCGCTGCACCGGGCGGTGGCCCGCACCAAGCCGCTGGTGCCCGACCGGCTCTGGCCCCTGCTCCTCACGCTCCGGTCCCTGCCCGGCACCAGCCCGATGGTGGGCCGGCCCCATTGGCGCCGGGCCGTGGTCCTGGCTGCCCATCCGGACGACGAGAGCCTGGGGTGCGGCGGGACCCTGGCCCAGCTGGCCGACGCGGGAGCCGAGCTCAGCGCCGTGTTCGTCACCGACGGGGATGCCACCCGCGGGTCGGCCCGGGGCCCGGCCACGACGGGACGGGCCCGGCGCCTGGAGGCGGAGGCTGCCTGCCGGGTGCTGGGCGTGGGAACCTCCTCCTTCCTCGGCGTCCCGGATGGGGAGGTCGGTGCCCACGTGGACGCCGTGGCCGGGGCCATCACGGCCGCGGTGACCCGGGCCAGCCCCGAAGCGCTCCTGCTGCCCTGGTTCCTCGACGGTCACCCGGACCACCAGGCCCTCAGCGCGGCACTCGGCCGGGCCAAGGTGCCTGCCCACCTGGAGGTCTGGGCCTACGAGACATGGACCCCGCTGCCGGCGAACCGCATCGTCGACGTCTCCGCCGTCATCGACCGCAAGCGCCGGGCCCTGGCCGCCCACGCGACGGCTCACCTGGCATTCGACGTCGGCGCCAGCCTGGGCCTCAGCCGGTGGCGCTCCATCCATGGCCTCATGGGCCGGGGGTACGCTGAGGCGTTCCTGGCCGCCCCGGCGGGGGAGTACCTGGCCCTCGTGCGGGGGGCGGCGACGGCGGGCCCCGGTCCTGGCCGGGCGGCGCCCGGGGAGGGCGAACCGGAGCCCTGCGCTCCTGGCCGGGCGGCGCCCGGGGGCGGCGAACCGGAGGCCCCTGCTCCTGGCCGGGCGGTGCCCGGGGGCGGCGAACCGGAGCCCTGCGCTCCTGGCCGGGGGGCCTCCCGTGGGTGAACTCGTGCTGAGGGCGGCCGGGCCCGATGAGGACGACTCCATCCGGGCCGTCATCGCCGAGTCCTTCCCTGACAATCCGAAGGCCCGGCCGGAGATCGTGAAGTGGCAGTACTGGGACAACCCGTTCGGTCCCACCCGGGCCTGGGTGTGGGAGGACGGGGGCCGGATAGTGGCCCACTACACGGGGTACCCGGTCCCTGCCGTGGTCGCAGGTCGCCCGGCGGTCCTGGCCGTGGGCGTGGACGCCGCCGTGCTCCCCGGCTATCAGGGCCGGGGCTTGTTCAAGCCGCTGTCCCGGGCGCTGTACGAGGACTGCGGCCGCCACGGGATGCCGGGGACGATCTGCTTCCCCAACGCCAACTCCGTCCGGGGCATCACCGCGGCCGGCTGGGTCCCGGTGAGCCGGCTCCGGACGCTCGTGCTGGCCCTCGACGACGCTTGGCTGGCCGAGCGGTTCCACCTGCCTCGGCCGCTCGCCACGGTGGCCCGGGCTGCCGC
>JBOGGR010000236.1:0-3160 GCA_050744025.1 Acidimicrobiales bacterium | reverse complement strand
GGCGAGATCACGGGGCGGCGGAGCAGGGAGGCGGCCCGCTGGAACGGGAGAGTAGGGTCCGAGGCCGTGGGTGCCGACCTGAGGCCGGCGCTGGCGGGGGGAACCGACCTGGAGCTGGGACTGGCGGGGCGGCCCGACCTCGGCACTGTCATCGACCTGCTGAGGCAGGGGTCGGCCTACGCCCGCTCGCGGGGCTTCGAGCAGTGGCCGGCGCGCTTTCCCGCCGGCTTCGTGTCAGCCGGCATCGAGCGCGAAGAGGTGTACCTCGCGCGCATCGGGGGCATCGCCGTCGCCACCTGCTGGCTGGCGTGGTCCGACGAGAGCTTCTGGGGGCCCGACGACGGGATGGCCGGGTACCTCCACCGCCTGGCAGTTGCCGAGGCCCGGCGGGGCGAGGGCCTCGGGCGCCGGATCCTCGACTGGGCCCAGGAGCGGGCGACAGACGCTGGACGACCGCTGCTGCGCCTCGACTGCATGGCCGACAACCGCCCCCTGCGGAGCTGGTACGAAGCCGACGGCTTCGTCCTCCGGGGGGAGAGGCAGGTCCGGCCCCCCGAGGACGCCGCCCACGCGGCGGTCATCCGGGTCTGCCTCTACGAGCGAGCCGAGCCACGACGCGCGGACGTGCCGGGACCGGCCGGCGCACGGCCGTTGACACAGGGACCGGGGTAGCGGGGACCGGCCGGCGCACCGCCCGGTGCAGCGGGGACCGGCCGGCGGCCGATGAAACCAGACGGCGGCGCGCCGAGTCAGACCGGAGAGCCGGAGACGGGAGGAAGCGGCGTTGCTGGCATTCACCTTCCCCGGGCAGGGGTCGCAACGAGCAGGTGCAGGTCGTCCATGGGTCGATCACCCCTCCTGGGAGCTGGTAGCCGACGTGGCGGACCTCGCCGGCCGGGACGTGGCCGCCCTCCTCCTCGACGCCGGGTCCGAGGAGCTGCGGGCCACCCGCAACTCCCAGCTCGTGACCTTCACCCTCAGCCTGCTCGTCCTCGACGCCATCGAGCGGGTCGGCATCAGCCCGTCGGCCTGCGCCGGCCACAGCCTGGGCGAGTACAGCGCCCTGGTGGCGAGCGGCGCCCTCGGCTTCGAGGACAGCGTGCGCCTGGTGGTCGAGCGGGGCGAGGCCATGCAGGCGGCCGCCGAGGACGAGCCCGGCACCATGGCCGCCCTCCTCGGCATCGCCGACGCCGACGCCGAGGCGGCGTGCCAGCGGGCCGAAGGCGGCGCCTGGGTGGCGAACTACAACGCGCCCGGCCAGGTGGTGATCGCCGGCACGCCCGACGGGGTGTCCCTCGCCGGCGAGGTCGCCAAGGCCCTCGGGGCCCGCAAGGTGCTGCCCATCCCCGTCGGCGGGGCCTTCCACACACCCCTCATGGCCCCGGCCCGAGCCCGGCTGCGCAAGGCCCTGGCCCACGCCAGCTTCTCCGACCCCGAGATCCCGGTCACGGCGAACGTCGACGCCCGGCCCCACCCGGCGGCCGGGGAGTGGCCCGGCCTCCTCTCGGCCCAGCTGTGCAGCCCGGTCCGCTGGCACCAGACGCTGCTGGCCCTGGCCGCCGAGGGCCCGGGCACGATCGTCGAGGTCGGCGCCGGCGGGGTGCTCACGGGGCTGGCCAAGCGGACCGTCCCCGAGCAGCGCCTGCTCGCCGTCGCCACCCCGGACGACCTCGACGTCCTCGTGGACGTGGTGAGCGGGGCCAGCCCGCTGCACGACTACGTTCTGGCCCATGCCGGCGAGCACCTCTACATGTCCGAGCGCGTCGTCGTGAGCCCCGCCACCGGCGTGTTCGAGCCGGCCGCCGTCCCGACCGCCCCCGCCTCCCCCGCCGGCCCGGACGCGGACCCCGGCCCCTCCTCCCCCGCCGGCCTTCCGCCCACCGTCGAGGTGGGAGCGCTGGTCGGCACCGTCGGGGACGTCGAGGTCCGCAGCCCGTTCGCGGGCTCCCTCATGGGCCACCTCGCCCTGCCAGGGGAGCGGGTGATCACCGGCCAGCCGGTCGCCTGGCTGCGGACCGCCGCGGCCCCCCGTTGACCCGGGGCGCGGCGCTCACCGGGTGGGGATCCGCTCTTCCGCCCAGGGTGGTGACCAACGCCGAGCTGGAACGGAGCCTCGACACCAACGACGCGTGGATCCGGGAGCGCACCGGGATCGCCGAGCGCCGGATCGGGGGGACGACGGGCGGCCTCGCCGTGGAGGCAGGGCGCCGGGCCCTCGAGTCGGCCGGCCTGCGGGCGTCGGACATCGACCTGCTCGTCCTGGCCACGACCACCCCCGACCAGGCCATACCGGCCACGTCGGGGACGGTTCAGGACGTCCTCGGCACGCGGGGAGGGGCCCTCGACCTCAACGCCGCGTGCGCCGGGTTCGTGTACGCGCTCGTCGCCGCCCACGCGCTGGTGGCAGCCGGGTCCGAGCGGGCCCTCGTCATCGGGGCCGACACGATGTCGGGCGTCATCGACCACCGCGACCGGGGCACAGCCGTGCTCTTCGGGGACGGGGCCGGCGCCGTGGTCCTGGAGGCCGTCCCCGAGGAGGGCCAGCTCCTCAGCTGGGACCTGGGCGTCGACGGGTCGGCCCGCGGCATCTTGTGCTGCGACCACGGGGGCTTCCTGCGCATGGAGGGCCGCGACGTGTTCCGCCGGGCCGTGCGGGCCATGGTGGACTCGGCGTCCACCACCCTGGAGCGGGCCAAGCTGACCGCCGACGACATCGCCCTGTGCGTGCCCCACCAGGCCAACCTGCGGATCGTGGAGGCGGCCAACAGCCGGCTCGGGATCCCGATGGAGCGGACCGCCCTCGTGCTCGACCGGACCGGCAACACGTCCGCCGCGTCCATCCCGCTCGCCCTCGCCGACGCCGCCGGCGCCGGCCGGCTGGCCCCCGGGGACAACGTCCTGCTCTGCGGGTTCGGCGCCGGGATGACCTGGGCCAGCGCCGTCCTGCGATGGGGGCCGTGAGCGCCGACACGACCGCCGGCGGGACGGCCGACGACACCGGGGGGGCGCCCGGCGCCCCCGTGAGCGCCGCCGGCGGGCGGGTCGTCCTCGTCACCGGGGGGTCCCGGGGCATAGGCCTCGCCTGCGCCCGCCACTTCCAGGCCCGGGGGGACCGCGTGGCGGTGACGTACCGGTCGAGCCCCCCGCCGCCCGCCAGGGC